>JBEKJD010000006.1:0-23143 GCA_050011415.1 Dissulfurispiraceae bacterium
CTTTTTAAAGGGGCAATGCCGGCTAAAACGACGGATATCGCTGCTGCTGTGTCTGCGGCTTTCAGCGCGGCCAACAGCCACACGTTCCCGGAAACCGGTGTGATCGATGGAAACGCATATATGGATGACGCTTTCCGGCAATTTTTAAAAACAATCTCTGTATCATATTCTGCGGCATCCTGTGGTCCGGCATACCGCGGAGCGCTGGTGCCTTCTATGGCGTCGTTCATGGGGACTGTCTTTCAGTATTTGATCGATGTTTATGACTTTCTTGACATGAGTGAGATAGAAGAGGTCAAAGCTTGCATGTTCAAGGCCTTTGCATTTCAGTGCGGCGCCCACCTGGCCTACTGTTACTGCGGGGAGAACGCCGGGACAAGAGGGGACATTGATTTTATTCATGCAAACCTCGCGAAGGGGATATAAATCCTGTCTATGAAAATACTCTACCTTATTCATCAATTTTATCCCATGCATTATACCGGCACCGAGAAGGTTGTTCTGAATATTGCATCCATGATGCGGAAAATGGGCCATAAAGTGAAAGTGCTGACATACAGTTTTTACGAAGATTCTTTTTACGATAATAAAGATGGCGACATTATTTGGAAGGAGTTTTTATACAATGGGATTGATGTGCTGGCCTTCAGGCACAGGACGATTCCACTGGATATTAATACACGTCTTCGGGATACGGCACTTGCCAAGGTCGCCGAGATGATGGTGGGAAGGGAGAAGCCCGACATTGTCCACGTGGGTCATACCATGCGTGTTGCCGAACTGATCTTTGCTTCCATAAGGCTCGGGATCCCCTATATGCTCACTCTCACTGATTTTTGGCTCATCTGTCCCAAGTTTACGCTGGTTAATTCTCAGAATGATCTATGCGCAGGCCCTCAGGGCAGCAATACCTGCATGGTGAGCTGTCCGGAACTACGCGACAGCGGGATATGTGAGCGTTTGTCAGAGACGAAGAATCTGATGATGAACGCCTCCAAAGTCATTGCTCCCTCAGATTTTCTTAAGGGCATTTTCAGGAATGAGGTCCCGTCACTTGCAATAGAGGTCATCAATCATGGCTTGAGATACGGCAATCTGCGGAAGAACAAGAAAACATATGATAAGGGAGATACGATAACCTTTTGCTATTGCGGTTCATTAAATGAGCATAAAGGAGTGCATATCGCGATAGAGGCAGTAAGAAGAATAAAGAGTGAGCGTCTACGGCTGAAGATTTACGGTTCGGGGGACACCCTCTACACGAACCGTTTAAAGGAAATGGCTGCAGAGGACCGGAGGATTGAGTTCTGCGGGGTATACACCGATCAGCAGGTTGCCGATGTATTTGCTTCCGTAGACGCCGTTATCATACCTTCTTTGTGGTATGAGACATATTCCCTGATCCTGAAGGAGGCCTTCTTCTGTTCTGTGCCTGTTGTCGCTTCCAATGTGGGTGTAATGGCTGAAGGGATCAGAGACGGCGTCAACGGCTTTGTGTTCAGGATAGGTGACCCGGCGCATCTTCAGGAAGTGATCGAAAGCATACTCGCTGATCCAGTGATTTTGAACGGAATAAAATCGGGGACTGCACATGAGTTTGTGCCTACCCTTGAACAAGAGGCCTATGCTTACAGCCGTATTTACAGGAAAATTTTGTCGAAAGATTCCCCGCAAGCAGAGTGTTTCCCAATAAGCTCTTCGGGAAGGACGGGCATGAAGATATTGCTTGCGATCCATGAGTTTTTTCCGGAATCCACCGGCGGCGCAGAGGTGCTCACGCGCGATACCGGCAAACTGTTGCAGTCTCGCGGGCACGAAGTGCGCATTTTTACCGCATACCCGGCAAAGGGTCCAGTTAAGGATGAAGAGAGGTTTGATACGTATTCCCATGATGGATTGACTGTCGAAAGATTTATTTACTCACCCGGCCCCATGGGCGAGCAGGACAATCTCTTTGAACTTGAATACAACAACCTTTTTTTTGCGGCGAATTTCCGGGAATTCCTGAAAAAATGGCAGCCGGATGTAGTTCATTTTTTCCATCTGCACAGGCTTACCGCCTCTGCCATCGACGTCTGCGCGGAACTCGGGATCCCTGCGGTATATACCGCTACGGATTTTTGGCCGGTATGTTTATTGAGTCAACTTAGATTACATGATAACTCCATGTGTACAGGTCCGAACAGAAATGCCGTGAAATGTCTGAGACACCTTGTAGTGGCATATCAGCCGGAAGAAATCCGTTCGAAGGTGAGCAAAATACCGGATTGGCTTCTTTCCTTAATAGTGCTGGGCGTCAAGGCTGGGCTCGGGAAAAAATACTGGTTCTCGCCCTATGTGAAAGCATTGGCAGAGCGTCCTGACTTTATGAGAAAACGGTTGAATATGCTTGAGAGAGTCCTGGTACCCACCCGGCTCATGGGAAGTTTTCTGGAACGCCATGGTGTGGACAAATCCCGGATATGCTTTCAGCAGTATGGAATAAATGTGCAGTATTTTGAAGAAGAGAGGAATCGAAGAAGGGGGAGTGGAGAAAAACTTCGAGTTGGTTTTATAGGGGCGCTGTTTGAACATAAAGGGGCACACATCCTGATCGAAGCGGTCCGTTCTCTGCCGGCCGGCCTTCCGGTCGATGTCAGGATTTATGGCAACCTTGATCAGAGCCCTGAATACAGTGAAACACTGAAGGCCATTGCGGGAGATGACAACCGCATCGCTTTTTGCGGGACCTTTCCAAATGACCGGATCGGAACGATTTTTGATGGACTGGATGTCCTTGTGGTGCCGTCCATCTGGTATGAAAATACTCCCCTTGTAATTTATTCTGCCCAGGCAGCCGGCTGTCCGGTCATCGCTTCAGATTTGGGCGGGATGTCGGAGGTTGTCATCCAGGGGGTAAACGGTCTTTTATTTAATAAAGGGGATGTGCCGGGCCTTGCCAGGGCAATTACACATCTGGCTGAGGACCGGAAATTTCTTGCAGAGCTTGAGCGAAACACTAAACGGCCCAAGTCAATGCCCGAATACGTTACGGAGTTGGAGGGCTATTATAAAGAAGTCCTTTCGGAAAAGAGAGAGTCTCAGTGAACTGCCTCGTTCTGGGTGGCGGCGGGTTTATAGGACTCAATTTGTGCGAGGCATTGACGGCACACGGGCACAGGGTGAGGGTATTTGAACGGCCCAGGCTGAAGATCGAGGGAACTGAGGGCGAAGAGACGCGAGATACAATGGTTTCCGCTCTGGAATGGATTGAAGGAGATTTTACGAACCCTGCTGATATCCAACATGCTGTTGCAGGTTGTGATGTGATCTTCCATTTGATCTGCACTACACTTCCGAAGAGCTCGAATGATAATCCAATCTACGATATCGAAAGCAATGTAATATCTACCGTAAGATTGTTGGATGCGGCGAAGGAGAATAAGGTGAAGAAAGTAGTTTTCATATCCTCCGGGGGGACGGTATACGGAATTCCCAGGAACATCCCGATACCGGAAACGCATCCTGCGGATCCCGTGTGCTCTTACGGCATTGCGAAACTCGCCATAGAAAAATATTTGGGCTTGTATCATTATCTTTACGGCATTGATTATTGCATTCTCCGTGTGGCCAATCCATTCGGCGAGGGCCAGCGCGTAGTTTCCAGCCAGGGGGCCGTCGCAGTTTTTTTGTACCGTGCACTGAAAAATGAATTGATAGAAGTTTGGGGGGATGGCAGCGTTGTACGCGATTATGTGTACATAGGTGATGTGGTCGATGCTTTCCTCAAGGCAATGGATCACACAGGAAGTCCCCGAACGTTTAATATCGGGAGCGGCCGGGGATATAGTTTGAATGAATTGCTGGAGATTATCGAATCGCTTATTGGTCATCCGGTTCCGCGTATATACAAAGAGGCACGCACGCTTGATGTGCCCGTAAATGTCCTGGATATATCCAGTGCCGGCAAATTTCTGAACTGGCAGCCGCGTACTTCTTTTCGCGATGGGCTAATGAGGACTCTTGGCTCGATGAGGAACCGGATTGCCAAGGGATAAAATAGGGGAAACATGATGTATCTGGAAGAACCCATACCTAATATAATAAGAGAAATATCGCATAATGACGACATGTTCGGCGGCAATGAATCTCACTATTTCAGCGTCGGGCAATCGGCGTTGAAATGCATAAGACTTGCTCTGCGCTCAGCAGGAAAAGAAATTGGAGAAATCAGGAACATTCTTGATCTCCCCTGCGGATACGGGAGGGTACTGCGTACGCTTAAGGCTGCGTTCCCCGAGGCACGGCTTACTGCGTGCGACCTTAATAAGGAAGGCGTCAGGTTTTGTGAACAAGTATTTGGGGCCACTCCAGTCTATTCAAATCCCAATGTTGACAAAATTCCACTTAAAGGGACCTTTGATTTGATATGGTGCGGTTCTTTGCTCACGCACCTCGATGAGGAACACTGGAAGGATTTCCTGCGGTTTTTCAACTCCGTACTGTCTTTTTGCGGCATTCTTGTTTTTACTGCACATGGCCGTTGGGTAATTGAAAAAATTACGTCAGGCGAGTTTACATACGGGCTTGAAGAGAATAAATTATCTTATCTCCTGGACGAATACAGGCGGAAAGGCTTTGGCTATGTGGACTATAAAGAAAAAGGCGGCTATGGGATCAGCGTTTCTTCGCCCTCTTTTGTCTTGTCGCTTATTGAAAAAATGTCGGACCTGAGAGTGCTTTCTTTCATCGAAAAGGGGTGGGACAATCATCAGGATGTGATCTGTTGTATCAAGGACCCATTTATGGATATAACGGCGGAGAAGACTATTGGAGTGAATCGGATCCGTCTCAGCAAGGAGAAACAATATAGCGCAAACTCGGAAAAGATCCGGCTCAAGCCCAATCGGAAATATCGTGTCGGCACGAAGGCCACGTGCTCAAGGGGGGAGCTGTTTTCGGCCTATTTTGCCGTATTTATTCTGGATGCTGCTGACAATGAAATTGCCAGATATATACGGTGGTTCCGGGACTTCTCAGGAGAACAAAGAGAGTATCCGGTGGTGTTTACCGCTCCGGCCGGTTCTATAAATGCCATAATTGGCTATCGGATAAATGTAGAAACCCCTGTCCACACTGATTTTGAAGGGGAGCTTTCAGCGCTGTCTACTTTAATGTGCAGGGAATATGAAGGTATGGACGAGTTTGATGATATTAATGAGAAATTAAGAAAATGAGAAAAGGCTGATGAGGTGCTTCACTCTTACATGACTTATAAAAAGGACTGCAGCTTAAAGTCCCTTAATGGATGCAAATAGCAGCGTAGGTTTGCTATAATTATAAAAGTTCATGTTTTTTCGAAGGAGGTAGTAAAGTGATTATCCGCAAGTTGATGTATGCTGTATCGACCGTATTATTTCTGATGCTTTTTTTTGGTTGCAGCAGTAAACAGGAAACGACTAACAAGGAACCAGAATCAAAAGAATTTTGTCAGACATTTGACACAGCGCCGCAGAATATCGAAAAGAAACTGGATGTTAACTTTTCAGGGAAGATCAAACTCGTTGGGGTCAAGGCTGACAAAGTGTCTGTGAAACAACTAAAAGTCACTTACTATTGGCAGTTATTGGACGATCCAGGTCACTTCAATAGGGTTTTTGTTCATTTCACCGACAAAGAAAACAAAATAGTATTTCAAAATGACCATTCTTTCTGCAACAATCAGTCTTTAAGTGAATTAAAGGGCAAGTTTATCCAAGAGAGCTACCTTGTCGTTATTCCTGACTCGAGCGCGGGCACAGAAGTCTCCATTAAGATTGGTATCATTTCGACTGGGGAAGGCTCCCCTCGTCTAAATATAACGTCGTCTGGCGGGCTTCCCACGGATGAGCTGGATACTCGCGCAATTGTTCAGAACTTAAAAGTTTAAAATTGCAGAATTATACTGAACTTTTAAACCCGTGGCAAAATGTAAATGTAAGGTTATTGAAAGGGTGTGTCCGTGAGAGTCCCTATTCAGGATCCAAAACGTCAATATCACTTATTAAAGAAAGATATTGACCAATGCGCACTGATTGCACTCGATAGTGGGCGTTGGTTTTTTGGCGAACAGGTTAACTCATTTGAGACGTCATTTGCTCGTTATTGCGGGGTAAAACGTGCTCTCACAGTGGCAAATGGGACTGATGCACTTGAAATAGCACTGGTTGTCGCTGGTGCAAAGGGTCGTGAAGTCATCACCGTCGCCAACGCGGGTGGCTACACAACTACAGCCTGCAGGATTATAGGAGCTATACCCGTTTATGTTGACATTGATCCAGATAGCTTGCTGATGTCCCCGCCAGCAGCCCTTTTAGCTGTTACGCCTCAAACGGCTGCTATCGTAGTAACGCATCTCTATGGGCGTCTTGCCGATATCCACGCCCTCCGGTCCGGCCTCATTTCCCGAGGTCGGCAAGATATAACGATAATTGAGGATTGTGCGCAATCTCACGGCGCCGTTCGAAATGGTCATTATGCCGGTAGCCTGGGAGATATGGGGATATTTAGCTTCTATCCAACTAAAAATCTTGGTGCTATAGGTGATGGAGGCGCAATTGTATGCACTGATGATGACCTCGCCCGTCTTATAGTGCAACTGCGCCAATATGGCTGGAGCGAGCGGTATCATAGTGTTGTTCCCTATGGTAGGAATAGCCGCATGGACGAAATTCAAGCCGCTATACTTTGTGTCAAGCTCCCGTATTTAGATGAGTGGAATGCTCGGCGACGTCAAATAGTTCAACGGTACAGTGAAGTGGCCCTCAGGCCTCTCTCTGTCTGGTTTGACAATTCTTCAGCCTTCGTGGCCCATCTTGCAATAGCCAGACACCCGGAAAGAGATCGTATTAGAAACTTTCTCCAAGACCTTGGTGTGACGACAGATATTCACTATCCAATTATAGACTGTGATCAACCAAGTCAACAAGTATTGCCCAGCGTAGTGCATGACTTGGGGGTAACTCGACAGGTTGTTAATGAAATCTTTACTCTCCCCTGCTTTCCGGAAATGACGGACGAAGAAGTTCGCTATGTGTGCGAATGTCTTCAAAAAATGGAATGAGGTAGTTATGCTATCTGATGATCATCAGCCACACGGTCCATCTTATAAACAGGAAAAGGGCGTGCAGGGCAAAGGATTGGATTTTTCGCTGGTTATTCCAGTCTACTTGAATGAAGAGAACATCTCCGATCTTTTGGAAGCCCTTATTTTATTAGAAAAAAGCCTTCGTGGTTCACTTGAGGTTGTTTTTGTGGTTGACGGCTCACCCGATCATTCTTATGTATTGCTGCAAAAGGCATTATCGTCTTACCCAATTCCATCGCAACTTATCGCTCTGTCGCGCAATTTTGGCTCATTTGCTGCGATTCGCATTGGCTTGGAGGCAGCTCGCGGCAAGTATGCTGCTGTGATGGCTGCCGATCTTCAAGAGCCCCCTGAGCTTATAAAGTCCTTCTTTGACGTTTTGCAACGCGACGAAGCAGATGTTGCTTTTGGCATGCGGACGGGACGTGAGGATAACTTTTTATATCGATGGTCTTCAGAAATATTCTGGGCCCTTTATCGACGATTTGTTTTGTCTGATGTTCCCAAGGGTGGAATCGACATTTTCGCGTGTAACCAGTATGTAAAAGAGGCTGTTCTTCAGATTACAGAGCCAAATTCCTCACTGATTGCACAGCTTATTTGGGTGGGTTTTCGCAGAAAATTTATTCCATATAAGCGTCGGAAACGAGAAAAAGGCAAAAGCGCGTGGAAACTTAGAAGCAGGCTCCGTTATATGTTTGATAGTCTTTTTTCATTTTCCGATTTGCCAATAATGTTACTGCTCTGGATCGGCGGTTTGGGAGTGGGAGTCTCACTCGTACTGGTTTTTGTTACTTTAATCGCGCGTCTTACGGGGCATATTAAGATACCTGGTTATACCAACCTTATCTTAGTTCAATCATTGTCTGCATCGTTGTTGCTATTATCTCAAGGTATCATCGGCTCCTATCTCTGGAGGACCTTTGAAAATACAAAAAGAAGGCCTCTTTCCTTAGTCCGGCTGCATACATATTTTGACTTAGGGAATAGCTTCATCAAACAAAATGATAGAGGTTTCTTATGAAAAAATACTTTGTTCATGATAGGGGGCTCTGTGAAAGCAATGACATCGGAGCAGGCACGAAAATTTGGGCCTTCTCACACGTTTTGCCAGGGGCAAAGATTGGCGCAGAATGTAATGTCTGTGATCATGTTTTCATTGAAAACGACGTTGTTATAGGCGATAGAGTCACTCTAAAGTGTGGCGTACAGATATGGGATGGGGTTAAAATCGGAAATGATGTATTTATCGGACCGAATGTGACATTCACCAATGATAAGTTTCCTCGTTCAAAACAGTATCCAGACCGATTTTTGGAAACTGTGATAGAGGACGGCGCCTCACTCGGCGCTAATGCTACTATTTTGCCCGGCTTGCGCATCGGCTCCAAAGCCATGGTCGGAGCTGGCTCTGTTGTGACCCGCGATGTTCCTCCAAATGCAATTGTAATCGGTAATCCCGCCCGAATACACGGGTATGTCAACATAGCAAAGAAAAGCAATCTCACAAAAAGCGGCAGTTCTCTTGAGCAAGACCTTCGTGAGCCATTACGACTTGGCGTAGGTAAATCGGAGATTTGGCCGTTACCGAGATTTAGAGATTTGAGGGGGGACATAATCCCTGTTGAATTTGAGTCCAACCTTCCTTTTATTCCGCGTCGCCAATTCTTTGTTTTTGAGGTTCCGGGACACAGAGTAAGGGGAGAACATGCGCATAGATCCTGTGACCAATTCTTGATTGCTATAAATGGCGCATTAAGTGTGGTGGTTGACGATTGCACCAATGCTTTTGAGTTACGTCTTGAAAGCCCCAATATCGGATTGTATATTCCCGCTGGGATATGGGGAATACAATATGAATTTTCGCGCGATGCTATTCTCGCCGTTTACGCATCTGAAATATACAATTCTAATGATTATATCAGATCTTATGATGAATATAAAGAATACATTTCTCAAACTAAAGTGTGACGGCCGGGGCATTTTTTTTGAATGCGTGCGTTTTTTAGGAGCGGGTATTGCAAATACTTTGCTCACTCTGCTATTGTTTCAGGTGTTTCTCTTTTTGATGTCTTATCAAGTGTCATATTTATTATCATGGTTGATAGGTCTCGTATTTGTCACAATTTTTTATCCCATTTTTGTTTTTAAAACAACCTTTCCAACTCCTATTAGGATTATACAGAATACATTATGGTACTTTGTATATTTTATGTCGAGCTATTATCTTCTTAAACTTTTCACTGAGAAATTTTCATTTAGTCCGAGAATTGCTGTTTTTGGAGTTTTAATTATTATGGTGCCTATTAGTTTTATCTTTACGCGAAAAATTTTTAAGGGCCAAGGTTTTCTGAGGCTGAACACTCAAAAAAATGGTGTGCCTTAAATCTCTACTTGTAGTCATTTGTATAACCGGGCTGCAAATTTGTCATGAACAGGAAGCGACATTACGTGTTGTTAAATTACCTTGAATGCAGGAGAATTATTGACTCATGAAGACAAAATCATTATATAGCATAGCAATTCTCTTCATTATTTCTCTTCTTTCAACCCTGGTTAATTATTTATGGATCAAACATAACCTTTCCTTTTTTCCTCCACCTTGGGATCAGTCAGTTTACATACATATGAGCCTTCGTGAGTATGACATACTCAGGCAGGGGAATATCCTCCAATTTGTAAGGACCGTTATGACACAAGCACCTCATATTGCCCCTTTATTTCTTCTAACTGGTATCCCCTTTTTCATGATTTTCGGCGTCAGCATACAGACTGCCTATCTCGTGAACGGACTATATCTGTTCATACTATTTGTCGGCGTGTTTTTCACTGCTGAAACAATCGCTGGGAAAATGGCTGCCTTTGTCTCGGTCTTTCTTGTTGCAACATTCCCGGCCATAATTGCCTATTCAAGGGACTTTCTCTTCGTGTTCCCTTTGGCTGCCCTAACGTCCCTCAGCTATCTCTTCCTACTGAAAAGCGACTCTTTCGCGGTGAGGAAGCATTCCGTCCTGTTCGGCATTTGTGTGGGGCTTTCGGTGCTAACAAAAACTATGGGTATCGTTTTTTTTGTCGTGCCCTTTCTCTATGGATTATATTTATTCCTACGAGGCTCAAAAGAAATTAGAAAAAATGTCATTTGTGCTTTCCTCTCCGCCTTCTGTGTTGCATCGGTCTATTATATTCCTAACTTCAAGCAGATCTTCGGCTATCTCTTCTATTACGGTGTGGGTACAGGTTCCCAAAATTTCAACCAGGGCGTCTCCGATATGTTTTCTCTCAAGTATTGGACAATATATTTCAGAGATATAACATATCGAGGCATCTCTGTCCCTTATCTTTTTATTTTCATTGCTTCGACTGTGGCTTTTCTCTTCACAACTGAGAAAAAACTCTCACGAGCATACTGGATACTCTGGATGTGGTTTATTTGTGGATATTTTCTTCTATCAATACCGCAGAACAAAGGCGCTGAGCAATATGCAATGCCCCTTCTTCCTCCGCTCGCACTCCTTACAGCAGTTCATCTTTCAAAAATATCTTCAAAAACTGTGAAATACATAATGCTTACACTTGCCCTTGTAACCGGTATAACAAATTATGTGTATCAGACAAACTCGGAAAGATGCCTTTATGATAGTTTTGTCTTTAAGGGTATTCCGGTCTTGATTCCTGGCAATAGCATATGCGCAAGTCAGGATGCTATTGGCGTGCGAGGCCAGTGGGCTATTACACCTCTTCTGCAATATATGGATAATTTAAATACTAATAAGTCCGGGATCGTCAGAGTCTTAGCAGCCGTCGATCACAACTTTCTCAACATTAACAATTTACGCTTATATGCGATGTTAGATAAACTAAAAGAAAGAGTCTCTTCAGAATTCCAGTTTGAAGTGGTAGCCTATAAGCCTTCTGATGAAGAAGGAATAAAACAATTGATGAGGGAGAATGATTTCATCATAACTAAAACTGGATATCAAGGCCCGGATTTCAGTAATGCAAATAACTCGATTGTTAAGAATTTACTTGCCAACCAAATGCCGCTTAAAAGCTTTGCTATGACCGATGGCTCTGTTGTTTCAGTGTACAATAGCTATCATTATGACGTTCTGGAAAAACTGCCGGTAGATATCAAGAAACCGATTGAGGTGAATTACGGCAATAAGATCAAGCTTAAGGGCATCGTTATTGACAGGCCAGATAAACAGCATCTCAAGGTCTCTTGCTACTGGCAGATTTTGGATGATCTCGGATCATTCAAGGTCTTTATTCATTTCACCGACCGAGATAACAAAATCTTGTTTCAAAGCGAACACTCCTTTAACCCAAAGTCGCTTAATGAATTGAAAAATAAGCTTATAAATGAAACCTATATAGTGGATATCCCCGAATTTGCTGTGGGCAAGGAGATCTTTGTAAAGGTTGGCTTTTACAGCCAAACAGATCCACAACGGCTCTCGATTAAATCAACAGGTAAGATACTACTTGACGATAGCAATACCCGTGCAATTGTCGAGACCTTCAAATTGTAAATGTTGACCGACATGGAATTTTGACCCAGTATCGGCGTCCAATTTTAAGATCGCCAGATGGGCCCCAAAGTATTTGAAATGGTATTTCTATGCAATAAGCAAACGGTTAGTATAGAAAGTCATGGTGAAATTGAGGAAGGTGTGAAAAACCTGGGGCTACTATCAACTTTGGGGGGATATAGGGTCCGACAAAATACAAGCAGCTTTTTGGGTTGCCTTTATAAACATAAATCCCCCCGATTTTCCCAGAAGATTATCCTTTAGCAGCAGATTTCTCATTAAAAGCATTGCTGCATTAAAGCCTATTACCTGATCAGGGGTAAATGTCAAAAGGTAATCTCTGAATTCTTTTCCTACACGTTCTTCCGTCCCATCATATTTCTTGATATCATGCCAGTTGTAACAAGATCCTATGAAATTCTCTGCTGTTACTTCCCTGAAATGCCGTTTGAATCG
Organism: Dissulfurispiraceae bacterium; assembly: GCA_050011415.1. GTDB lineage: Bacteria > Nitrospirota > Thermodesulfovibrionia > Thermodesulfovibrionales > Dissulfurispiraceae > JADFXI01. Next base: position 12,094 of record JBEKJD010000006.1, read on the forward strand.
TTCTTTTACTTTGTCAAACGACTCCAGCCCTACATGACCATCAATTAAAATATATTTTTTTGTTCCTTCGTCCAGGTTGTTGTAATCGATATCTACACTCTCAATCCCGTGAAGCATGACGCCATCATCTTTCAATATTCTCACCCATTCGTTAATATAAATATCCTTGAGCTCATTCTCTATATGCCCCAAAACATCAAGACTAACGATATAGTCAAACGTTTTGTCAGGGAAGGGGGTATCAAAACTGTCGCACATAACAACTTCGTCATAACCGGCAAGCAGGGCTTGTTCCAAGGCTTTTTCAGATAAGTCTGTACCCACCAAATGAACGTTCTTACTTTTAAGAAGATTTAGAGTTCCCGAACCGGAGCCGACATCGAGCACGGTTGTGTTACCTTTTATATTGTTATAGATCCAGTATTGTTTAAAAAAACCTATGTTGAATTTACTTGCAGGATCGCATTCAACAAGATTAGGAGGAGGCGGACCAACGAACTTATTGGCGTAAAACTCATTTACATCATCCACTCCCAACCGCTTATAGACAGAGTCTATTACTGGAAGCTCTTTTCGATTTCTATATTTTCTTACTGTTTTACCGTGACCTTTAAATTTCATGGAGATATCCCAATAATATTGACGCATCATCTCTCTACGATGAGCACCAGTCTTTTTTGCTGAATAAATACCGTCTTCTTTATCCTCACCTTCCCGATAAGTTATTCGGTCATCTCTACTTCACATAACTGAGCACCGCATTGCAGGGCTGCAAAAGTTTTGTCCGAAAGGACCGCATAAAATTCGAGCTTGTGTTTGCCCTTACCCAGTGAGGAAGCGGGCATCGAACCGTTCCATCCGGACTTCTCAAGAGCATCATTCTTTAAAGTCTTAGCAACGTCGGGGCGGCTTATGGACATTTGAGGGACAAAAGAAATCTGCTTACCGTCGACCAGAACAACAATATCCTGAGCCGGTGTCCCGGCTTTAATATCGGCAGCCCATCCCGATGACTTGATGGTTGCGCTCGATGAGGCTTTCACCGGATCAACGGCCTCTACGTTCCCGGCCCATACCTGAACGACTTTACCGGGATCGAATTCTGTTTTCTGCCCACCCTTGCATCCGCTCATAATCCCCGCAATCAGTAATAAACCAATAAATAACACCAACTTATTCCGCATTTTTTCTCCTAATGAATTTGTTCTGCAGCATTTACACTGCCAAATATTTTACTCCTCATACGACGATATTTGCAACGTTTAAAGGGAAATGGTTCTATTTTATAAGCGTTTATCACTGAGGTATTGGAGGGCAAAACGTCACTTGTTTCAGAGTTTGCCGAAAATGGAAAAGTGCTCTTTGCTGTCTTAGCTGGAAAGTGACATAGAACCGTCCCATTTCCTATTTACTTAGGATTTCATAATGCAGCTTGCATCCCCTTGTTAACTGCTTTGCAGGTCAGACGGTTTGAAGACAGACAGCCACTTTATATTATCAAAATCGTTGTCATTTGTTGCCAGATTGACGAGATTCAGATCTTTTAGTGCTGCCACAACCAGAGAATCATTAGTCAGGAGTCCTTCGGCACTTCTTATCTTTGCGCTTTTTTTGATCAATCCATCTGTTAACGCTATGATTCTTATGTTCATCTCACTTATTTTCTCAACATTTTTAATATATGTCGTCAGCTGCTTAATTATCCCAGGATTCTCCCTCAATTTTTTAAGCGGATTTTTTTCATTGATATGCCCTTTTTCTATGGCTTCTGCTATCATGAGCTTATGGAGTACTTCAGCGAGTACGGACGTCAGAGTGTGTCCAACAAGGTCATCTTTTGCACATCGCAGGAGAAGCTCTCTGCATTCCGGCGATCGTGCACTGAAATTATAAATAAAAATATTAGCATCGATAAAAATTCTGTCCCCATGTTGCAACCTATTAAACGTCATATTCTAATTCTTTATCCTCTGTGATAAAGGTCAATATTTTTTTGTCCAGTTTTATGGTGCCCCATGTGCTTTTTACTGCTGCTATAGCTCGTTGCACGTTCTTTTTTTCTTCTTTCTTGAATCTCCTGCCAAGAAACTCAAGAAAATCAATTGCCTCAACTCTTTTGTTCTCAGGAAGAATTTTCAGCATATCAAGAACCTCGCCCTCAGAAATGCTTCTTGTTTTAGGCATCATTACCTCCCTGTCATAATCAATTTACTCTTTACAAATTAGTATATCACAATTATCTTTTCTCTAAAAACCTCTCTTTAGACACGGGAACGGGAAAATGGGACGGTTCTATTTTACCAGTGTTTATGGCTGAGGAATCCGGGAGCGGAACGTCACTTGTTTCAGAGTTTGCAGAAAATGGAAAAGTGCTCTTTGCTGCTTGAGCCGAAAGTTGAAGGTAGCAGTCGGGGTCAGCGGTTGACAACGTCAAAGAGATCTTTCCTGTCCGGATAATAACTTAGAAAACGTTTTTCCATTGCCAGCAAGTCGGCTTCTTTGTAAGGTCTCACTTTTTTATAAATATAAACTCTTACATTGTCATCGAGAGTAAACTCATATGGCAACCTTTCGAGCGATGAGCCTATCCCTTTCGAGTTGAGCATTTCTTCAGCGAGGATGCCGACGACCCTTTGGTCTTCGTGCCGCAGATGGTACTGGATTGGCTTCGCTACCACAACATGCGTGGCCGATAAGAATTGCTTTGGGAACCCGTCTCTCTTGTCGACGTGATGCGAGGTAAGAATTCTGTCGCAGACAGTCTTGGGAAAAGCGAATTGAAGACAGGCGTTTCTGAGTATATCATCGCTGAAAATAATTGAACTCGCAGGCACATACGCGCTTGTCCCTTCATCTTTTAGTATAGGAGTCAATACATTCAGGAGATTATGCATTTCCTGCAAGTCATTCCTCACGAGAGGATAATGTTTGTGACGGGAGAACAGAGGCACAAGCTTTACGAAGTAGTCTGAAACCTGTTGACTGAACATGACCGAAAGCTGGCATAGGGAGAGGCATATATAAGAGGTCAACAAGATTGTCTTGAGAGGGATGCCTTTAAGGAGAGTAAAGACTCTTATCATAAAAATGGAAGTCAAGAGTATCATAGAGGGCATTATTAAATAAAGATGTTGAAAGCCAAAATCTTGCACACGAGAAAAAAGAAGAGTGACGCTCAAAAAATGAATAAATAAAAAAATGGAAAGGCTTCTGGTTGTTTTGCCATAGATGCCGGACACAAGCGCGAGCACGCATAGTGTGGATATAAAAGGGCCGAAATGGGCATAAAGTCTATAGAAAGAAGCAGCGGTAGACCCCGCCGATTTGTATGCTGAATACAAATCGGCATAATCCGATGTAATCATTCTTACCGCAATCGGCCCTGCAACAGCAAAGAACACCGCTACTGATGTCACACCCATGACTAACACATTTGTTGCGGTCGGAAGGTACTTCTTGCCGTGGAAATAAAAGCGGGGGAAAAGTATCAGAAGTCTTTCAGCTACAGTTGCGATAAAAAACGATACAACCCAGTATGCGTACCAGCGTCTCAGCATAATTAAGAACGCGAGGAGGATGCCGAGTAAAATCACATTCCTGATTTTCTGCTCCTCAAGAGACCTGTTCAGCAACAGGAGGAAGATTGAGAAGATGACTACAACACCAGCGGAATCAGGGTATCCGAAAAAGACAGGTACCCAGTACTGCGGGAAAAAAAGAAAAGTAGACAGGGTTATTCCTATTGCAATATACGTCTCCCCTTTGTTTGTTATTAATTCAATTTGGAGCTCTCAAACCTGAATGCAACAAACTATCACGATCTTGCATCCGAAGGAGTTATGAAACTTAGCATTGTTGTTCCACTCTTCAATGAAGAGGCTGTTATCGCTGCGACCTATACGAGAGTGGCGCGGCTCCTCATGGAACTTCATGAAAAGAGCGTGATCGACGACTATGAGGTAATTTTCGTAGATGACGGCTCCAGGGATAATTCCTTGAGGATATTGAGAGAGTTGGCTGCGAAATCACAAAAGGTCAAGGTCCTCTCTTTCAGCAGGAACTTTGGACATCAGCCGGCGTTGGCGGCAGGGCTGCTCCATTCAACCGGAGACGCGGTCGTCAGCCTGGACGCTGATCTTCAGGACCCTCCTGAACTTATCGGGGAGATGATTGAGAAATACCGCGAAGGGTGCGATATAGTCTATGCCGTGAGAAGGGCAAGACAGACGGACACTTTTTTTAAGCGGATGACGGCTAGGGGATTTTATAAGCTTATGCAGTTTTTAGGAGTCGAGCTCGTTTATGACCATGCGGATTACAGACTTATATCCGCAAGGGTTGTTGAGGCTTTCGGCTCTGTCAAAGAAGTCAATCTTTTTCTAAGAGGAATTTTTCCTTTCTTAGGGTTCCCCAGCGCGACCGTATACTACGAGAGAGAGGAGCGGCGGGCAGGAGGGACCAAATACCCTCTGCGCAAGATGATCACCTTTGCATGGGAGGGAATCACTTCGTTCAGCAACATCCCTCTCAGGATAGCCTCCTTTACCGGTTTTTTTATTTCTGCTCTGTCGATGCTGCTTATTTTGTGGGCCCTTTATGAAAAATTTGCCGGCAGGACGATCCCTGGCTGGACCTCGACAGTTATACCCCTGTTTTTCATCGGCGGTCTTAATATCCTTTTTTTGGGTCTTATCGGCGAATATGTCGGGAAGGTCTACATGGAAGTAAAGAGAAGGCCCCTCTTCATCATCAAGGAAAAATATAACTTCGGAGATGATAGCGGGGAGGCGAGCTCATGCCGGGATATTGCTGATGGAAGAATTCGATAAGTACGCTGACAGTTACGAAACTCTCCATGCTGAGAATATCCGCGTTACGGGGTTTAGTCCGTCATATTTCGATGAATCCAAGGTCAGGGAGATATACGGGTATTTAAGAGGCCTTGGCAGGGAGAAGGAGAGTTTGAATTTCCTGAACTTCGGCTGCGGGATAGGGAAGAGCGAAGAATTTATCAGGAGATATCTCCCGAATTCAGCACTCTATTCGATCGACGTTTCCCGGGAATCGATCGAGGCCTCGAAAGAGAGGAACAGAGGACTGAAAAATGCGGTGTTTGAAGTCTTTGACGGGAGCAGGATCCCGTTCGAAAATAAGTTCGGTATAATCTTTGCGGCGAATGTCTTCCACCATATCGATTTCGGGAAGCATCTGGTTGTTTTAAGGAATCTATATGAAAGACTGGACAACGGCGGGGTACTCTTTCTGTTTGAACATAACCCCCTGAATCCCCTGACCCGCAGGGCGGTAAATGCCTGCGAATTCGACCAGGACGCAAGGCTCCTCAACCCCAGCTACACAGGGAGGGTTCTGTCTGCGAGCGGATTTGTATGGAAGAAACTCCGGTTCACAATCTTCTTCCCGAAATTCCTTTCTTTTCTGATTCCTCTCGAAACATACCTGAGGCATGTCCCATTTGGAGCGCAATATTATTATATTGCAGGTAAGGGGCGGCATCAGCCGTCCTGAATATATCCAGAGGATGGCTCTCCGGGCCTCCGTGGAAGCGGCTTGTCCTGTGCCTGTTCGATGTTACTCGACGACCTCTACTTCACATAACTGAGCACCACATGGCAGGGCTGCAAAGGTCTTGTCCCACAGGACTGCGTAAAATTCGAGCTTGTGTTTACACTGCCAAATATTTTTCTCCTCATGCGACGATATTTGCAACGTTTAAAGGGAAATAAGCAGGGAAAACGCACTATGTGCCGGCAAGACGAAAGTTTCGTCATGCCCGAAGGTACTAATCGGGCATCCACCCTTCGACAGGCTCAGGGTGACATGTCATGGTGAGCTTGTCGAACCATGTATTCCCGCTTACAGACTGCCAACAGTACGTGCTTTTAAGCACGGGAATGACGACTTATGAGAAAAAGCAGGTCGGGGTCAGACTTACTTATTGATATTTATTCCAGCAATCTTGCATTTTAGCATTCACGCTGAGGTGGCAATCCATCTGGCTCGATTTTCCGATAAAATAACAAGTCGGTTTTTAAATTTATCCTCTCTGTGCATTCTCAAGAAAGGTAGCAAGACTTTAACAATTTTGTTAGTCGTGGTCGGGTGGACCTTAAGCCGTAAAACACCTGGATGGCGGCTGAGTGGCAATAATACCCAATCTCCAAAATGTTCATCAAGTGTAATTAGAATTCGATTATCAAGGATTGCCTTTTGCAATATCTGCGAGTCATCCGTTCTTGTGTCACCAGTCTCAGAGGCACGGACAACATCGTACCCTTCTTTTCTCAGGGCCTCAGCAACTCTCTCCTGAAGCATTTGATCAAGAAAGAGTCTATGCTTATCAGGCATCAACCGTTTCAAGCTCTGAATGGTCGATCGCTATCTTGGCATAATGCAAAGCGGCCTGTATATCTTCCAGGGTCAATTCCGGATAATCGGCGATAAGGGTCTGCCAAGGTTCACCCTCTGCCAACTGTTCAAGTAGTACCGTTACAGGAATCCTAGTTCCTCTAATCACGGGCTTGCCGTTACACACCCTTGGATTAAGCTCAATTCGCTCTAATGAGAGCATTTGATATGCCTCCTGAAAATGCTTTATACGACTCTGCTTCTAAACGTGCTTAGCGCAGAATATTTATTCATATAATAACATGGTCCAGGGCTTGGGAACAAATCATGCGAACTCTGAGAACCAGAGCAGAGGCAGGGCAGGGTCACTTATATAAACTTAAAGAACTGTCATGCTACGAACTCAATATTACAATGATAACGACCGAGGTATCCGAGAGCGAAACGTCACTTGTTTCAGAGGTTGCCGAAAATGGGAAAGTGCTCTTTGCTGCTTGAGCTGGAAAGTGAAATCGAACCGTTTCATCGGCGGATTTTCTTTTTTGGGTGTGCTATAATGTGCCTATGGGCACTACAGCAATATTCGACACGCTTCAATACGCCAAGAAGCTGAAAGAGGCCGGCTTCACCGAACAACAGGCAGAGGCTCAGGCCGAGGCGCTTAAAGAAATAGAGGCATCACGTATCCAGGAGCTGGTAACTAAGCAAGATCTTGCCTTGCTGCGTGAAGAGCTCAAGGGTGAGATTAAGCTTATCAAATGGATGCTGGGCGTTGTTCTGGCCGGCATCATCTCGCTGGTACTCAAGGCATTCTTCGCGTAACTGCTTCTGTCTGCTTTTCCAATTAAAAAGATAATGGGAGGTTCTATTTGATCAGTGCTTATGGCTGAGGAATTCGAGAGCGAAACGTCACTTGTTTCAGAGTTTGCTGAAAATGGAAAAGTGCTCTTTGCTGCGTGAGTCGGAAGTTGCACGTCACGGCCCGGAGGCTACTTACTTATGGCCATTTGCTCTTTTGCCTTTTGGAAAATCAATGACCCTGATCTCCGATATGGATTCAATTATGTCATTAAGGAAATCATCAATAAACCTCTCTTTAGACATATTGCACTTCCCGCAGAACACGTTCTCCAATATGAGGTTTAAGGGCATTCCTTGTGGTTAAATCCACTTTGATGCCGAGTAATTGTGAGATATTTCTGTTAAGACGCACGAGTCTGATAAGTCCGATAGGTCTTTCCAGATCGACAAGGATATCCACATCACTTTGTTCAGTCTGTTCACCGCGAACATAGGATCCGAATACCCCTACAGCCTTTACCCCGTATTCATCTCTCAAGTCTTGCTTGTGTTTCTGTAACTTCCTTTTAATTTCGTCAAAGTTTTTCATAAAAACTCCTTTGAATTTGCTTTTTTATTATATCATGTAAGGCTGCGACCTTGTCAGGGGGAAAATGGGACGGTTCTGTTTTGGCGGGACTATTTTTATCGACATTTGTTGACATTTTTATCGACATGCCTCAAACTACAGTATGATCATTCAGAGCGAAGTCAAAGTTACCCATGCAATACTGCAAATGATCGCGGAACTCGATGAATTCAAGGGCAGCTGGAAGCATTTGCGATTTCTAAGCCCCGACCTTTTGAACTCTTTCCGCAAAGTCGCAACAATCGAATCCGTCGGATCATCTACCCGCATTGAAGGAGCCAAGCTCTCTGATAGTGAAGTAGAAAAACTACTATCAGGTCTCTCAGCGCACTCCTTCCGTTCCAGGGACGAAGAAGAAGTCGCCGGTTATGCAGAGGCCATGAACACCGTCTTTGAATCTTTCAATGAAATATCATTAACCGAGAATCACATCAGGCAACTACATGCGATGCTGCTCAAACATAGCTCCAAAGATACTCGCACTCGAGGTGAATACAAAAAATTCCCAAACCATGTAGAGGCATTCGACAAGGAAGGGAAATCACTCGGAATCATTTTTGAGACAACATCTCCGTTTGATACTCCCAGGAAAATGAAACAGATAGTCGAATTTACAATCAAGACGCTTTCTGAAAAGGAACTGCACCCGCTTATTGCCATAGCAATATTTATCGTCCATTTTCTGGCTATCCATCCGTTTCAGGACGGCAACGGCAGACTATCGCGGATACTCACCACCCTGCTATTGCTCAGAAGCGGATATGAATACGTCCCGTATGCATCACTTGAAGCAGTTATCGAGGCCAACAAGGACGATTATTACTTATTCCTGAGAAAGACCCAGCGAACATTCAATACACCCCGGCACAATATCCAGCCGTGGCTAATATTTTTTCTGCATTTGTTAAAAGCACAGAAAGACAACCTGACCCGAAAGATCGAACGCGGAAAAGGCCTTTTGGACCTTCCGGCATTGTCCAGGCAACTGCTGGAACTTGCAAAATTTCAAGGCCATCTAACCCTTTCCATGGCTACCAAAAGCATAGTAGCTAACGAAAGAACTATCAGGGACCATATACGCCGGCTTGTCAAAGACGGATATCTGGTAAAACACGGCGAAAGAAAGGGTACTTTCTATACAGTTGCTTTGTGATTGCGCCGATTAACAATGACTCTTGCATATCTTTCTTGTTGACAATAGTATCATATTTTGATACTGTTTATGTATGGCTTCCAGGCACCAAAGGACACTTGCGCTGATATTTGAGAACCCAGTCAGGTCGGATGTCAATTGGGCAGATATTATTGCATTATTGCAGCACGTGGGAGCTGAGATAAGTGAGGGAAAAGGATCGAGGGTCAGGATAGCCCTCAATGGAATTAGGGCGGTTTTTCACCGTCCACACCCCGACAAGGAAACCGACAAGGGAGCGCTCAAGTCAATGCGCCGTTTTCTTGTCGAAGCAGGAGTGAAGCCATGATGGAATACAAGAGATACACGGCAAAGGTACAGTTTGATGATGAGGCGGAGATCTTTCACGGTGAGGTGATTGGCATAAAAGATGTTGTAACATTCCAGGGGAAGACTGCTAAGGAGCTTAAGAAGGCTTTCAATGAATCAGTGGACGATTATCTTTCCTTCTGTAAGGAGCGCGGCGAGGCCCCGGATAAGCCCTTTACCGGGAAGTTTGTCATCCGTATTTCTCCTGAGTTACACAGGAAGATTTACCTGTCCGCGAAGCTTTCCGACGAAAGCATTAACGCATGGCTGAATGAGAAGCTGGACCGTGTTGTCGATGAGGAACTGAAAGAGTGTGGGGCATGGTGCCCGCGAATCTGACCGGCCGGAGATTTTCCCTGTCAAATTGAAAGTTCAATCTTCAATTTGACAAAATATGTTTCCTCTGATAATAGCGTAATTCGCCCTGACAATTTCTCTCAAAGGCAAAAAAATACGCTAACTAATTTGCTTTCAGGCAAAATTATCAGGGCTTGTATGAAGATGATGAGCAAGTTTTATGCCCCGTTATATTTGTAAACGTGTTAAAATTAAGTCAGAGAGAGAGGGAAATTACAGTTGATATATGGAATTCCTTGCAGTGATAGCGCGTCAAGTCAAGAATGTTTCTCATAGGCTTTTCTGCTGGTTGAGCTTTTTACATGCCTAAGGTAAGCATTATCATCGTCAATTACAACGGAGAGCGGGTCCTTGAGGAGTGTCTCAGGGCTGTTGAGGCACAGAGCTTCAGGGATTTTGAAATTGTTCTTGTGGACAACGCCTCCGCTGATGCCTCCCTTTCACTTGCACGTAGCCTGCTGGAGGGGTGGAAGTCGGAGCAGTTTTTCCTGATTTCTTTGCCGGAGAACCGCGGCTTCACAGGAGGTAATATCGAGGGATTGCGGCATTGCTCCGGGGATTACATAGTTCTTCTTAACAACGACACGAAGCCGGACAGGGGATGGCTTCAGGCCCTTGTGGAAGCTGCCGAGGCCCATCCGGAAGTCGGTATCTGCGCTTCGAAACTGATCAAGCACGGCACGAACCGCATTGACAGCGCAGGAGACCTGTTTTCCACAGCTCTGAAAGGGTTCAAGCGCGGCGAGGGTGATGTTGATTATGGTTTTGATCGTGAGGAGTATATTTTCGGCGCGTGCGCAGGCGCGGCGCTGTACCGGCGCTCAATGTTGGATGAAACGGGCTTCCTGGATGATGACTTTTTTTTGATTCACGAAGATACGGATTTGAACTGGAGGGCGCAACTCGCAGGCTGGAAAGTTTTGTATGTCCCATCGGCTGCGGTGTATCATGAGGTAAGGTCAACTATTATATGTATGAGCGATCTCGCTGTGTACTATACGGTGAGAAACAGCGAATTTGTCAGGATAAAAAACATGCCGTGCCGTGTATTTCTCCGCTGTTTGCCTTCTTTTCTTGTGGGAATGCTGACGGAGTTTGTTTTGTTCGGCATAAGACACCGGCGCCCGGGGCTATATGTAAAGGCGAAAATTGATGCCCTGCGCCTGCTCCCGGTGATGTTAAGAAAAAGAACTGATATTATGAAGAAACGTAAAGTGTCGGATGAGTACATGCTTTCGTTAATGACTTCTGTATGGGAAAGAAAATTCCTGCGGGCCAAATTCGGCAGATTGCTGCATGGTTAGCGTCATTATTCTCACTCTCAATGCGGGTGAACGATTGCGTTGTCTATTTGATGCGCTGCTGCCGCAAACAGTGCCGTTGGAGCTAATGGTGGT
>JBEKJD010000006.1:23167-25165 GCA_050011415.1 Dissulfurispiraceae bacterium
GCCGGAGCTTTCGGGGCCAAAGTCGTAACAGTGCAGCGAAGTGATTTCAACCATGGCGCTACCCGGAATTTCGGTCTTCTCCAAACTTCCGGAGATATTGTCGTCTTCCTCACGCAGGATGTGGTCCCTGCGGGTAAAGATACGGTAGAGAGACTTATCGCGCCTTTTTTTGACGATGATCTGGTAGGGTGTGCTTATGGAAGGCAGCTGCCTTCCCCCGGCGCAACGGTTTTTGCCGCTCACTCACGGATTTTCAATTATGGGCCGACTTCCCTGGTAAAGCACAGGGAGAACGGTGAGAGGGGGATAAAGGTCCCCTTCCTCTCCAATTCCTTTGCCGCATACAGGAGGAAAGCACTGGAAGAAATCGGCCTTTTCAAGGAAGACCTTATTTCAACGGAGGACACATACGCGGGAGCCAGGATGCTGCTGGCCGGTTACAGAATCGCCTATGCCGCTGACGCGATGGTATACCATTCACACAACTATACTCTCCTGGAGGAATTCCGGAGGTACTTCGATATAGGGGTCTTTCACCGGAGGGAAAAGTGGATCATGGAGACCTTTGGAAGGGCTGAGGGCGAAGGTGGCAGGTTTCTCCTGTCAGAGCTGCAGTATATAGCCAGGAAGGGGAAATACCGTCTTCTGCCCGAATTTTTTGTCCGAAATATTCTAAAATATCTTGGGTTCTTTTTAGGGAGGCAGCATGAGAAGCTGCCATTGCAAATATCCAGGAAATTCAGCAAAAATCAGAATTACTGGGGGAAAAAGCAGAGGGCATAGAGCAAAGAGCATAGAGCAAAGAGCATAGAGCAAAGAGCAAAGAGCAAAGAGCAAAGAGCAAAGAGCAAAGAGCATAGGGTAAAGAGCATAGAGCAAAAAACTTACTGCGATCGTATAATGACGAAAAGTAATACTTGCTTTGTGACCCTTTGACCTTTGCGCTATGCTCTTTGCGCCTTGCATTTTTGGAGGAACGTGCGTATCAATAATGGATATAAAGAAATTGCCGGTATAGTGGCGCTGGTCCTTCTGGACACTGCATCTTTTTATGTGTCCATTTCTGTGGCTTATTTCATGCGCAAATCCCTCAATACTATTTGTGTAGACCTCGTGCCTTTGCAGTTCAACCTGTACTACTTCATCCTGTTCTGGTGGCTGCCTGTCGTTGTTCTTGCATCCATAGCCTATGAAGGGCTTTATACAAAGAGGATACCGTTCTGGGATGAGACCCGGGAAATGATCAAAGCTGTTACCATAGCCGTTGTCGTCATCTTTGCGGTAATGTCCCTGGGTAAGTTCACACACGGGATATCCCGTCTGACCATTGTCCTGCTATACTTTTGCAGTGTAGCGGTCTTCCCTGTCATGAGGCTCTTGGGGAAGAAGATGCTTTACCGCATCAACATCTGGAAGGAGAACCTTATTATAATCGGCGCCGGCAAAGTGGGCGAGGAAGTGGCCCAGGGCATCGAGAGCGAAAGGCATCTTGGATACAATATCATAGGCTTTCTCGACGACGACCGGAACAAGATGGGCCGGACGATCGCGATCAACAACAGGAAATTCAAGGTCTTCGGCGAGGTAAAAAATTTCAGGAAATTCCTGTCCCTGATGGATATTTCAACCGTAGTCATTGCCATTCCAGCCCACACCCTCGCTGACCTCTCGAAGCTGATCGAGAGTGTTCAGAGACATACCAGGCGCGTCCTTTTCGTCCCTTACCTTAGAGGCATTGCCCTCGTGAACACTGAGATACAGAACCTCTCGGCACAGCAGATGTTCATGCTGAAGATCAATAATAACCTTAAGTCGGACTTCAACAGATTTATCAAGAGGAGCTTTGACTTTGCCTTCTCCCTTTTTTTGCTGCCTTTCCTCCTCATTATGGTGGTTATCTTCGGGATACTGATAACCATTGATTCACGGGGTAGTGTTTTTCTGGTGCAGAACAGGATAGGCAAGGGCGGGAAGATATTCAAGTGCGTTAAGTTCAGG
>JBEKJD010000007.1:0-23002 GCA_050011415.1 Dissulfurispiraceae bacterium
TTTTTGCTATGCGGCGTTTGCTGTACTGAAATTGCTTTATGGCAGGTGCGTTTTTTTGTCTTTCCCTTTCCCTGATGATGCTATGGATCGATTCTGTAATCCTCCAAAACCGCTCCTTTCTTACCTCAACCTCTTTTTCCGACATGTCCGACATATCTTCACTGTCCTGCACAAATTCTGAAAGCTGCGCCTCTCCTCTTTTTACAAGCCGGCCTAACTCCGCCAGTTTCTTAAGGACAAAAGGTACGGTGAAGATTGCGCTGAATATCTTGAATTCGCATGTTTCGATCTGTCTGGCGATTGCAACTTCTTCTCCTCTGCTCAAAAGACGGATCACGCTTATGTTCTTAATGTATGCCTTTAAAGGATCGTACTCCTGTTCCATTATTATTTTGGCGGTTTCTTTTATTGTTTCGGCATCCACCGGAGCCGGGATTTCGATCGTTGCTATTTCCTCGATCCCTGTAAAGGAATAGTCACCTTCTTGTTCAACCAGGCCTTTGTCATAAAGATCAAAATGCTTTTCCAATGTGCCCTCCTCGTTATAAATAGTAATGCTCTTTTTTGATGCAACTATAGCATCAAAAGGGAACTTGCTTTGGTGTTTGTTCGTGACATGGGTTTGCAGAAGTCATCTTTTGCACACGGGCGATTTATGTAATACCTCGATCATCCTGGTTTTACTTGCGTATACAACGCCTTCATATAAAGGGCATTTCTTGTGCTCACTTTTCGTACAGTATTCATGCTGCTGAAAAAAACTCGGGATATAAGGCCCGTTGTCCGTTGCCGATTCAGTATTGTTCGACATACATGATACTTCATCTCTCATTTTCACCAAATTGCGACACTTCATAATTTCTCCTCTTTGTTATATCAAGACATAAATGCGACCACTAAGCTGACATTAAGATATTAAATTCGCCTATTATGCTCTGTTGCAGAAAGGTCATTAAATTTTGCACAAGAGTCTGAACCGTCTTTAAAACACTGTTGTTCCATCTCGCGAATGCTGGGAATATAAGGGAAATCAGATGTACTGCAAAAACCGATATTATTATAATCCTCTTTAAAAAAAGGACAAGACATTTTACACCTCCTGATGCTTTGTAAATACTCTCTTTGATCCACAATCACGACGGCATTGAGGATTTTCTTTATGGTAAACTGTAATGGTATATAGCTGTTCACTAATCATAGAATCACCCAAATAACAACCAAGACAATCACTAATTGAACCAGTGGCATGGTATTTATCCTTTCATGTCATGTTTTTTGCTTCTTCAGTGTCAACGACGGCTATTCAAGTCCGGCTTCAAGAGTTTCCGCAATCGCTTCAGATCCTCCCAAGAAGCAACAGGATGATCAGAATCAGAAGGATCAATCCGAGGCCGCCGCTGGGATAGTATCCCCAGTTCCTGCTGTGGGGCCAGGTAGGAAGAACCCCAAACAACATCAGGATCAAGATGACAATCAGTATTGTGCCCATGTCTTTCCTCCTAACACCATTAATACTGCCAATAGAACAGCCTTCCACCTCAAGCCCCTACTGTTGGTAATTTCTCTCCTCCTGTCTATCACTTTTTTGTCGCTTATCAGACTTTCTTGCTTCCCATGACCAGCAATGCAATGCCGCCAACAAGCGCAACAGCTCCCACGATCGGTGGCAGTGGAAGTGTTTTCGTCTTCTCGGCAGTCACCTGGATGGGGCCGATATCAACGACCTTATCCCTGGTCGTATAGGTGATGCCCTGATACCCGAACGCGACGATTCCGATCACAATAAGGATGACGCCTATCAATGCATATGTTTTCATTTCGCTCCTTCTTTATGTTGACACCCTGCCTAAGTTGACGACCTTCCAGCGTTTGCAGACCTCGCTGACTCTGCATTACGTTGAGCAGCACCACTCTTATTCCCTAATCGATTCACTTCAATTCCTGATGTCATAGCTGATGTTGAATGCCTTTTTATTAGTTTCTTTCTTTTCAGGTCTATTTCCCCTGAATGGTTTGATATTTTCGGAATCAGTATTTTCCGTGAAGTTTCCAGGGGAAAACTTGATGTCATTCATATAAAAAAATGGTTGTCCGTCTTTGTCCAACTTTTTTATAGCTGCCTTAATATCAAAAAAAGCCATTTTATACCCTGTTTCAAAAACACCGCTGAAATTTACCGCGACCACCCAGCCCGCTATGAATGCAGGCAATCCTATAGCCAAAAAAAGGAATATTACGGCTTTATATAATTTTATCTGAACCGTTTGCATTGTAATACTCCTCTATTGTGATGTATCTCAAATTCAATGGCTTTTATCTTCTCAGCCATAATTCTTTCTCCTGTCTTTAAATGTTAATGCTATTTGAGATGCATTCTCATCGGGTCAAAAGGGAACATACTTTCTTGTTTGTTATCGTTTTAATGAGCACAATGTGTGCCAGGACTGTTGTTGACAGGACAGGAGTTTCTATGATGTTGATAAGATTGAAATTCCAGCGACGACTACGATGGGGGGAATGATATTATGAAAGGCGTCGCCTTCTGACATATCAGGAGTATCCTGATATGTCAGGTATTTTTCTTATTTCTTCGGATGCCGAGTTTTCGTATCCTCGATTCAAGCGTCTTTGGATTAATCCCTAAAATCTCTGCAGCACCGCCCTTTCCGCTTACCCGCCAACCAGTGCTGTTAAGAGCCTCGATAATGTGACGTTTCTCTGCCTCTTCGAGAGTCTCCGAATGGTCTGCGCCTGACTGCGCAATCTTCGGCACATCCAAATTCAGCACAGATCCGGTGGTGATGATCATCGCACGCTCGGTAACATTCTTCAGTTCCCTTACATTGCCCGGCCAGGGATAGGCTTGCAGAGCTTCAACACCCTTCTGCGGTATTGATTCGATACGTTTGCCCATCCTCTTGCTGAACTCCTGAACAAAAGACCATACAAGCGGCAATATGTCCTCCCTACGCTCACAAAGAGGCGGTACAACAATCTGGAAAATGTTTAACCGGTAGTAAAGGTCTTCCCGGAACCCACCCTCTCTGACCAACCCGGCAAGATCGCGGTTCGTCGCCGAAATGATTCTGACGTCGACTTTCACGGTCCGCGGACTGCCCAGGCGCTCAAACTCGCCGCTCTCCAATACCCGAAGCAGCTTGGCCTGGAGTTCCAGAGGCAGCGCGTCTATCTCATCAAGAAAAATAGTTGAAGCGTCCGCAAGCTCAAACCGGCCTGATTGCTTTGACAGCGCGCCGGTAAAAGCGCCCTTCTCACGGCCAAACAGTTCACTTTCAATGAGGGTCGGAGGCAGGGCGCCACAGTTGACTTTAATCATGAGACGGTTCTTCCGGGTACTCAGGCCATGGATTGCATTTGCGACCAATTCCTTTCCGGTGCCAGTCTTTCCCTGGATTAAAACCGTCGATTCTGTTCCTGCAACTTGTTCTATCTGCTTCAACACAGTCCTGATCGCTTCACTGTTGCCCACGATGTCCTCGTGGGAGTGCAATAGATTATATTCTTCCTTAAGGTAGAGATTCTCCTCACTCAATTGTCTCTTTAACTGCTTGACTTCTTTTAGCGTTTCCCGCAGTGACTCCTCTGCCTTCTTGCGTTCCTCTATTTCCAGCAAGAGCTGCTGGTTTGCCTCGGCCAACTCTGCAGTCCGTTCCTTCACGCGCAGGTCCATCTTATCATATGCCTGCCGGAGCTTCTCCTCCACCTCTGTACGCAATGTGATGTCGCGGACATTGCACTGGATAATCTTATCCTGATCAACAAGGTAGACATTACTGACAAATTCGACATTGATTAGACGACCATCTTTTGTTTCAAGCGGTAAATGTTCGTACCGTACATACCCTTTTGTCTGCAATTCTGAAAATCGTAGCATGGATTCTGCACTGTCTCTGAAAGGACCGATTTCCCATAGTTTCTTCCCCAGAAAATCCTTATGCGGGTAACCCAGCATCTTTAACAGAAAAGGGTTAACGTCGAGAATCTGTCCAGTAACTGCATCGAGGAGCAATATCCCGTCCTGAGCTGTTTCAAAGAGCCTTCTGTACCGGGTTTCTGATACCTTCAGTGCCTCATCTGCATGTCTGCATCCGGTTTTTCTTGCTGTCAAATCCTCAATAGGCTCACGCGGTTCCGCTGATTCCTTTATAAGTTCCTCTTTTGTTTTGCCTTTATGTTTCATTGATAATTATTTACCAAAATACTCACCGCATGTCAACTCTATACTATTAATATTACGAGCCCAAGGTTAATATCACGTCGATTTTATGCTATTATAGCAGGTGATAAGAAGATATTTATATGACATCAGGTAAGCAGGACATTTTATTGATTCAAAAAATACTCCGGAATGTGCCTGTCTTCAAGGGCCTCACGGACGAGTATCTGAGGCGTATTGCCGAAGACGTCCGCATTACCCGGTTTGAAAAGGATGATACCGTATTCCACCAGTCAGATGAAAGCCGGGATCTTTACATTGTCCTCAGTGGGAGGGTCAGGGCGTCCCTCATCAATGAGGAAGGAGACGAGCTTATTCTTACGGTATTTAATGTAGGGGATTTTTTTGGCGAGATCAGTCTGCTGGATGGGGTAGCAAGGTCTGCTACTATCATTACAGAAGAGCAATCAACACTTGGGATGCTCACGCGGGAGAGTTTCCTTTCGATCGCCAGGAACAACCCCATGTTTTTAATTGATGTGCTTGCCATTGTTGCCAAGAGGCTCAGAGAGACGGATACGATGGTGGGATCTCTCGTCTTTTTCGATGTCACGGAGCGTCTTGTTAAATTTCTTATTAAGCTTGCGCGCGCAGAGGGCGTTAGGGACAAGGACGGTTTTTACAGGCTCAGGCATAGAATCCATAGGGACCTCGCGGCAAGGATCGGCGCGTCGCGCGTGGCGATAACCAAGTCTCTAAAGATACTCGCCTTTAAAAAAATCGTAAAAGAAAAAAAAGGCTATTTCATTATTTACCCACCTTCAGATAAAAATATCAAGATTAGCTGAGGGGTTGAAGTGAAAATTACTTGCTTCGCAGCGGCAATGGTTATGATGTCAGTGTCTTTACTACCCTGCAAAAATACGACGGGAAATGCCCCGCAGCATTCAGTGCCCCGCTTTCATCATTAAAAAGACCGAATACTGTTGAACCGCTGCCGCTCATAATTGCAGTGACTGCTCCGCTCCTGACCATCTGCTCTTTAACTGCTCTAATGGCCGGGTAGCGCTGCATGACCGCATTTTCGAAATCATTGTGAGCAATTTCTGCAATGCTGTATATATCCCCTGAAAGAAGTGCGCGATAAATTGACTGGATATTTGCCATCTTATATTCGATGCCCGTCGATCCAGTTTTGCCTCGCACTTCCTCATCAAGAGCGCCATAAGCCCATGATGTGGGCACAGAGCAATCCGCTTTTACGAGCAGCAGGACATAAGGCATTTCAACCGGCAAACTGGTCAACTGCTCGCCGCGTCCTTCTGCTACTGCGAGAGGTCCCTCAAAAAAGAAAGGCACATCCGCTCCAAGGAGAGCCCCAAGGGACTTGAGTTCATTTTTGCCGAGGCCCAGTTCCCACAGTTCATTGAGCGCCATCAGCGTATATGCGGCATCGCTGCTGCCGCCGCCAAGTCCGGCTCCGTAAGGTATCTCCTTTTTCAGTGTAATTCTGGCCCCCCTCTTAATGCCTGAATAGTTTTTAAGAAGAGAGGCTGCCCTGAAGACCAGGTTCTGCTCGCACGGAAGGTCAAGGTCTGATTCAAGGGCAATGATATCGGAAAGTTCGAACTCCAGCAGATCATAAAGCCCTATGCCATGCAGCAGAGAGAGAATATTATGGTAGCCGTCATCTCTTTTATCCAGCACAAACAGCGACCAGTTAATTTTGGCAGGCGCTTTTACAGTAATCATTAAAAACAGATCGGGAGAACCGGTGAGTCGGCGAATCGGGGTAAAAGATAAAGACAATATTGACGTTCTCCGTTTCTCCGATTCACCGATTCTCCGATTCATTTTTCTTTTTCTGCAATTCTCTTATTTTCGCTTCAACACGCTCTTTCAAGCCCGGCTCCTTGGACTCGAAACGAAGTGACTCATTCCAGGCCCTGACGGCATCGGCATATTGGCCCGTTGCGTTATAGACATCACCAAGATGCTCCTGCAGTACGGGATCATCATTTATAAGCTTCACAGCTTTATTCAGTGTTTGCACCGCTTCTTCCAGTCGACCCAGTTTGAAATATACCCACCCAAGGCTGTCAATGATATATCCGCTGTCAGGCTTCAGTTCCACAGCCTTGCGAATAAGCGACAGGGCTTCATCAAGATGTATTCCCTTATCGGCATAACTATAGCCCAGATAATTCAATGCCTCGGCATTCTCCGGGTTCAGCTCGATAGAATGCTTCAAGGCTGTAACCATATCATTGAACCTTCCGGTCTTTTCATAAAGAACGGCAATATTAAAAATCAAATCATCGTTCCCGGGAAAAAGCTTGAGGCCCTCGTTCAAAATACCTTCAGCCTTCTTATACTCCTTCAGTTGTATATACGTACTCCCCATATATACGTAAACTTCCGGCTTGCCCTTCTCAAAACTAAGCACTTCTTCGTATATCTTTAACGACTCGGGGTAATTGTCCTGTTTCGAGTAAATTGCTCCCAGAGTCATGAAAGCATTGAAGTTTTTGGGATCAATCGAGAGAATTTTCTTCAATTCGCCAATTGAGTCGTCCAGCCTGCCCATTTCATCCAACGTCACGACGACGTAATATCGAACAGTTATATCAAGCGGCTTCGCCTCAAGGACAATCCTGAACTCGGCAAGCGCCTGCTCATATTGTTTATCCTGAAGATACAGCAGTCCCAGCCGGTGATGAAGGTCCACATTCGTGGGAGTTTCTTCCAAAAGATGCTCAAGCTCTTTAATTGCCTTTTCATATGACTTCTCGGTTACGTAAAGACGGGCCAGTCTCTCGCCGGCAAAGGGATTATGAGGATTCACTTCAAGGGCCTTCTTGTAGTATTCTTCGGCAGTCTTCCTGTCATCCTTTATCTCGCTGGCAAGTCCCAGGCTTAAATAGGCGGCATCAAAGGCCGGACGCAAATCTATGACTTCCTTAAACAACTCCTCAGCTTTGTCATAATCCTTCATTTCAAGATGAATCGTACCGAGATAGTAAAGGGCCATGACATTCTCAGGTTCTTTCTTAACTATTTCATTAAGAATGTGTTCAGCCTTTTGCGACTCTCCCTGGGACATGTATAGGACTGCCAGAAACACGCCGGCTTCTTTATTATCAGGATCTATTTTTGTCACCTTTTCATAAATGCCTATTGCTTCACCCACCCTCCTTTGCGAATTGTACAAGTCGCCAAGCAGCATAAGGGCCGGGACATAATCGGACTTTGCCTTAATGACCTCCTCAAGCATCGCAGTTGCATCGGCAAAACTGCCAAGCTTCACCATCATCGAACTTGCAGCCGTCTTCAGGTAGATTGACGAAGGGTCGACCTTGAGAGCTTCGTTATAATGATGCAGCGCCTCCACCCATTTTCCGTTGATTTCCGCTTCATAACCGAGCATGTAGTCCAAATATGCTTTGTCGGCATTCGGCGGCCATACTTCGATATTAGGTCCTTCAACCGCTACTGGCTGGTTTTCGAGATGGGCGCAAGACGAAATACCCAGCACACATACAAAGAAAACAGCAAAAAACACTTTTTTCATATACATCTTTATATTATCTCACAGGTATCTTCAAAATATAAAGGTTTTGACAAAATAAATGGGGGGCTAAACACCACCCCCCTACCGATAATCCTTCCCTTGCCTGCTTAGCGAACGTCAAAAAATCGAAGCCTCTGAGTTAATTAACAGGAGCCCTTGCATTTACACGTAGTTGCCGTTTTCCTGGCGATCTTCTTGATTACCATTACCAACACCTCCCCTTCCTAAGGAGTTCAGACTGCCGCGCTTCATGCACGGATTAATTAAATTATACCATAGGCACAGCATTTGTAAATATCCCTGCTGTTTGTTCCCCATTCACCCTGGGCAGTTGACGCACGGAACCTGCACCCGCCCCTGCAAGTATCTATAAACGGGCAGGCGATCCCGGCACACTGCAATGCGTCCAGCCTTACCGGTTTCAGACGTGAGCGGCACTTTTGCAGGCCCTCACTGACATTGCCAAGCGGAGAATGGATATAAAAAGCGCACTTGGCAACCAGACCGTTGGCGAGCACCGACAAAAGATGCAGCCCGCATGCATAGCCTTCGCCCCCGCCGTGCAAGCCGCCTCCGAAGCCATAATTGAGGAACTGACCCGCAATTTCCGGCGGTAAATGAAGAAGCTCGTCATTTTTAATATGACTTGTCAAACTCGGCACATCAACAGTCCAGTCCTTAATATCCATACTTTTAAAAAGTGTTTCCATTGCAGCAAATTCTCCTGTATTCTCACTGTGCACCATTGTAGCTATTGATACCGTTATGCTGGAAGATAGAGCATCACGGATCGAGCGCATTACTTTCTTATACGTACCCCTTCCCCTAAGCGCATCATGTCCCCTCTCCATACCGTCGACACTGAATTGTATTTCATCGACATTAAGTTTGTTTATCAACTCTTTTTCGAGTAAAAGGCCGTTTGTAAACAATATCTTCCTGAATCCATACCCCGGCAGCAGCTCATTTATGACGCCGAAATCGCTGTGTGTTGCAGGCTCCCCTCCTGTGATCATCAGGCGCAACCCCTGCATAGACTCAAACTCATCCAGAATATCCTTTATCACGTCTGCAGAAAGTTCATTTTGGTCCTGGTGATCGATAAAACAGTGTCTGCATCTTAGATTGCACCGGGTGGTAATTTGAAGCTCAAGATACCGGAGCGAGGGCACAAGGGACGAACCGGGAAAAGAGGCTTCCGGAAAAGCCTGTGCCTTTTTGTGGTCCTGCTCAGATTCGGCAAGAGGGCCCGCAGCCGCAGGTGCGCCGGACAATATTCCTTCTGAAAGACAATATCCGGTGAATGCCTTGTCAGCCTCCTCACCGCTGCAGCCCTCGGTCCGCGCGCACTTTTTCAGAAATTCAAAGGCTGTTTCATCAAGCTCGTACAATTCGTCTCCCCTGATATCGTAAAGGGCAGGCGTCTCGAGCCTCTTGAGCACAAAATTATTTGCAAGATAATACCGCACAAACTTTCAGGCATCCTGTCTGAAAAAAGATAGTTGAAGGTGAGAAGTTGGGAGGGTGAGAAGTTGTGATTTTGCTCATCTTCGCACCTTCACACCTTCACACCTTCAATCCGCTTTAGCTGCCGGGGTCATATAATTTCGAATGCAGCATCTCCGCGGTATTCCTCCTGAAGCGGACAACGGCATCCATATATTCCAGTATGTCCTGCGCATCGAGCACAACCGGTGTGATCACAAGTATTTTCCTGCCTTCTGTCTTTGCCTTGATCATATTCATTAGAATGCTTCGAACTTCGCTGCTTAGATGGTCCAGATCATCAAAGATTATGCATTGTTTACCTGGCTTAATGTCACGCAGGTCTCCGGGGTTTTTCACAACTGTCATCTTGCTGTCAGCCTGGACAGCGCAGTGCAGTGATTGCCCGGCAGACTCGTCATAATAATATACATCTCCCATCCCTTTTACCGCTTTAAGTGTGGTGACAGTCTTTCCGGTGCCTGTCCAGCCTTCGATCAGGACAACATCATGAGTCTTGACAATGTTACGGAGGATCTCCTCTTTTGCCGCAGATGCCATTTGAGGGTCAGGGCATTCCATTTAGTTCAAATGTTTCTGTCTGACTGCCACGACAGTCTGGTCGCGCAATATTTTCAGGTAATTTAAATGACCTGAGGAAATTTTTTTATAGCCTTCCCTGTCACCTTCCACATAAAACATCCCGATAGGTTTGTTATTTATTACAATAGGCAAAAGAACAAAAAAGATCCCGGCAGATGCGTTCCTTTTGTACCAACCAGGCAGCAGTTTGTTAATGTCGGGAGGCTCAATGTCCCTGATAACGAGATCATGCCGCTTCAGTATCGCCCTGTTAAAAATATCGCCGGAATCAGCCAGCGCAATGTTAAACCATTTCTTCAATTCCTCAATCCCGCTCCCGAACCCGAATCTGATGCGCATGACAGGGGCCTTTGTATCCTTTATTAAAAAAAGGGCCCGTGCTTCCCCGGACAGTTGCATGCCTCTGTATATGGTTTCCAGCACAATCCTCAGGACATCGTTCAGTGAGAAATTACTCAAAATTGAACTATTGACATCCTGAATGCCCTTTGTGAAGATGTTCTCGGGGGTATCTTCCTTTTCCGATCCTACAATGATATCAATTGTCTTGAGTTCTTCAGTTGTAAAGTCTAATTGTACCGCTCCAGTGACAGTCACTTCCGGCTTGTCTGCCTTATCAGCCCAGATCAGCAACTGCCTGTTAAAAGGGACCTTGTCCATGTTGATATTAAAAATATCCGAAAACTGATTCAGGTCTTCAAGACTTGCATTAATAACAGCGGCTATCTTCTCTCCATTCAGCCCGGGGAAATGGGTCTTGAACATTTCTGCAAGTTTGCCGATTCTCTCATACATCTCCTTCTTTTCCGGACTGCTCGACAATATGTTTGCTATTTCATTGGCAAGTGAAGCAATGCTATTGAGTTGATCGACTTCACCGGCCGGCGCTGTGATTTCCATACCGCGGAGTTTGTGCATACTGGTAACGATCCTGTTCGGGAAATGCCATTCCCTAGCTATAGCCATGCCTACTTCCTCATATCTCCCGCCTAGGATCGAAAGGGCCGCCGCGTCTTCTGAAATGCCTTTTTCACGGCTTGCAAGTTTTATTTCCTTTATTGTCTCGGGCAAGGCAAAGGACACCAGCATCTTGCCGAAAGTGTGGAAAAGCGAACAGATAAACGCCTCTTCCTTGTTGGAAAAATATATCTCATCGCATATCTTCTGGGACAGGACCCCGCTGTAAAAAGACTTGACCATAGTATCTACAAGATCAACATTTGAGCTGATCTTCCGGAAATGATCAAAAAGCATAAGTGTCAGAGCAAGATTCTTAATGTTTTCAAAACCAAGCAGAATTATTGCACGGGAAACAGTCGTCACTTCCCCGAACTGGGAATAACTGACGCTGTTTACAAGTTTTAAAACCTTTGATGTCAACGCATAATCCTTCAAAACAATATTGGCGAATTCGGAAACAGAGGTATCTTCGGCAGCCTTGAACTGATTAATAATATTGATAGTACTGGACATTGCCGGAAAATCGCTGTGTTCCTGCAACCTTTGAAGGATACGATCTTTTGTGCTCAGTTTGTTTTCATTCACCTGCTGAAATAAGCCCCCCCAAGAGTTATCTTAAGTTTAACAGAAATGAGTCCTGTAACAAAAGTCGCAGCTGCTGCCCAAAAGTCATGTATTGCCAACAATAAAATCATTTGCCGCCGGCTGAAGCAGTCATGTTTGACAGCGCGCTTTCAAGCCTCCGGGATTCCTCGACGATAATCTGCACATATTTCCAGCCGTCGGATGCAGGGTCGATCGTAGTCGAAAGCTTTTTGGCAAAACCGCTGACTGCCAGAAGAGGGTTCCTTATCTCGTGTGCCACCGCCTGCAGAGTATCTCTTACATCCGGACGGTTTTCGAGATCCCCCATGTGTTGAAAAGACGGCAAGCCGTGTTCCAATGCGGCGTTCTGAATCTTCAGCATCTTTTCTGAAAGCCCGCCAAGAGAGAGGTTGGCCTTTTCAGCAAGAGCAATAATGTCTTTATCCTTGTTCATATCGACCTTGAGACTGTCGGCTACCTCCTGGACCTCATCGAATGCAGTAACGAGAATATCCGTCAGTATGTCCTGATCAATTCCGTATATCGCTTCAGCCTTGCGGAAGATCGGGCCCCACTCCATGGATTCCTCGCAAATAAGCGCGGAAAACTCACGCGCCATCTCGGAGATCAGGGCCAGGGGAGGTATCTTTTCAGTTTTCGATTCTATATTGTAAATATGCTGGCATTCGATGATAACTGAAGGGAACTTCCAATAACCAAGAGCAGCAGCTCCGATCTTTCTGTGGTCCGTGCCGAAATGCTCAGTCTCCCAGGCCAACAGCTTCTCCAGCGGATGAAGGTCCAGATTCCCTTTAATTTCTGTTCCCTTTAAAAAGATATCAAAAAATATGAGCAGTCCTATATCAAGGACCATACCTGCAACAAAGGCCTCTTCAGGATTGCAAGTACGCAGCCTCTGCGCAAAAGATTTTGCCAGTAAGGCCTGATAAAGTGAGGAACGCCAAAACTTTTCATAGTCCATAATACCGGCTTTGCCCATGGGAAAGGTATCTCTCAGCGACAATGACAAAGCCATCACTCTTAATTGGGTCATGCCTATCCTCATGATAGACTGCTCCACGGACGAGATCGGACCTGCCGCTCTGAAAAATGCGCTGTTCGCAGTTCTTATCAGACGAACAGTAAGACCGGGGTCCTTCTCGATAAGCTCTGACATCTCGTTCAGTGATGAGTATTCGTTCGATGCTATTTCGACAAGCCTCAGGGCCACGGCTGACAGCGACGGCAGTGAATAGCCGTTTTTGATTTTCCCTATGATATCCGCTTCCGTTAACTTGCGCATCGTTAAAACTAACAAGATATGCACCACAGTGTCAATTGATTATTCGGTAGCGGATTTCCCCGCTTCATAGAGTTCTTTGCCCGTCATTCCCGCGAAGGCGGGAATCCAGTGCCCTCGAAACCGCTGGATACCCGCCTTCGCGGGTATGACGACTTTTTACTAGGCCATCAAACTTTTATATATGCAGCCGGTATGTTGTATAATCAAAAATATTATTAAAAGAATGCGAATAATGTGAGGTTTGCGCTGTGTCTGAACTGACCCCTTTGATGAAGCAATATTACAGCATTAAGGAAAAATATCCCGATGCTATTGTGCTGTACAGGCTTGGCGACTTCTACGAGATGTTTGAGGATGATGCAAAACTGGCTTCAGGCATATTGCAAATAGCGCTCACCAGCAGAGACAAAAACAAAGACGACCCTACCCCAATGTGCGGCGTCCCATATTTCTCCGTGGATACATATATTTCCAAGCTCATTAAAGCCGGCCATAAAGTTGCGATCTGTGAACAGGTAGAAGACCTCAAACAGGCAAAAGCACAGGAAAGGGGAATAATCCAGCGGGAAGTCGTGAGAGTGATAACTCCTGGCACCCATTTACCCGACCAGCCAAAAGAAAACGCCTACATTATGAGCATCATTAGCCGGCAGGGCAAGCTGGGGATTGCCGTGGCCGACATTTCGACCGGTGAATTCACTGTGTATGAAACAGACAAACCCCTGGAAGATGAACTGTCAAGGTACGAGCCCAGGGAAATACTCTGTCCTCAAAGCGTGAAAACCAATTTTCACTACGAGGAACTGTCCAGGGCATATTTTATTTCATATTATGATGATTGGTACTTCGATTATGGCGAGGCCTACAAAGCCCTGCTTAAATATTACAAGGTCTCTTCTCTCGATGGGTACGGCTTGAGCGGTATGGACAATGCCGTGTCATCGGCAGGGGCCCTCATCAGCTATCTTGAGGAGACGCAGAAACACCTTACATTTAAAAAAATTTCGCTCCTCAACCAGGCGGAACATATGTTCCTGGATGCGGTCACCATACGCAATCTCGAGATTACGCATAACCTTAAAGACGGCTCGTTCCAAGGCTCCCTCCTGTGGGTGCTTGACGAAACACTCACGCCTATGGGAGGAAGATTCCTCAGAAGCGCACTGACCAGGCCGCTTATCTCATCAGCGGAAATCGTGGAACGCCAGGATCAAGTCAGCGCCATAATCGAGGACTATGAGCTTTTGGAAGCACTCAGGACTGTATTGAGGAAAATACAGGATATCGATCGCATAGTATCGCGTATTATCGCACGTTCGGCAAGCCCGAGGGATGTGATCGCTTTAAGAGATTCCATAGAGCGCCTGCCGGAGATAAGGAAGCATCTTGCTTCTTCTCAAAATCAATATATTAAGGAAATAGGCAGGGAACTGCCCGATTTTGCAGAACTCGCGGATTTGATCGATTTCAGCATAGTGGATAATCCGCCGCTCAGTCCTAAGGATGGCGGCATACTCAAGAAAGGCTTTAACAAAGAGGTTGATGAACTGAGAACTATTTCGGTCAGCGGCAAGGACTTCATTGCAGGGCTTGAAGCTGATGAACGTAAGCGTACCGGCATAAATTCACTTAAAGTCGGATTCAATAAAATATACGGCTATTATATCGAGGTCACCAAATCCAATCTCAATCTCGTGCCTGATGATTACATACGCAAGCAGACGCTTGTTAATGGTGAGCGGTTCATGACCCCTGATCTGAAGGAATACGAAGCAAAAGTATTGGGCGCCGAGGACCGTCTTAAAGAACTTGAGTACTCGCTTTTCCTTTCAATACTTGAGGGTATTCAGAAATACGCTGCCAGGCTCATGCACGCCTCGTTGCAGCTTGCCGTTATTGATTTTCTTCTGTCCCTTGCCGTAGTCGCAAAACGATACGATTATAGCAGACCGCTCATTTCAGACGACGATATTCTGGAAATAGCTGATGGAAGGCATCCTGTTCTTGAGCGCCTCATAAATACCCGCAGCATTTCCTCCGGAGATGAGAAATTTATACCAAACAATACGTACATGGACTGCGGGGACAACAGGCTGCTCGTAATCACAGGGCCTAATATGGCGGGCAAATCAACCTATATGCGGCAGACCGCCCTTATCGTTCTAATGGCTCAAATAGGCTCTTTTGTCCCGGCTGCTGATTCAAAGATCGGGACCGTTGACAGGATATTCACCCGTATCGGGGCCTCCGATTTCATAAGCAGGGGACAAAGTACATTCATGGTCGAAATGGTTGAAGCTGCCAATATCCTGAATAATGCGACTGCAAGGAGCCTCGTATTGCTCGACGAGGTCGGCAGGGGGACAAGCACATTCGACGGTATAAGCATCGCATGGGCGGTCGCCGAATATCTTGTGAAAAATATAAAGGCCCGTACGCTCTTCGCAACGCATTATAATGAACTGACCGAACTGGCTCTCACCCTGGAAGGCATTAAAAACTATAATGTTGTCGTCAGGGAATGGGGAGAAGAAGTAATATTCCTGAGGAAAATTGAAGCTGGTTCCGCTGATAAAAGTTACGGCATACAGGTTGCCAGACTTGCCGGGCTTCCGGGCGAGGTGATCGAACGGTCGAAAGCCGTCCTTGATATGCTCGAAAAAAGAGAATCTAAAGCACTGGTCCCGCGTAATTCCCAAATGGACCTTTTTTTCACGGGCGACCCTGTTACCCGCGAGCTTCTTTCCCTCGATATTGATTCTCTTACGCCTCAAAAAGCCCTGAAAAAGTTAGGCGAACTGAAAAAGAAGGCTGAGGGGGCCGCGTGATCGTTGTCGGTCTTACAGGAAACTACGGAATGGGTAAAAGCACTGTATCAAAGATGTTCTCGGAGCATGGAGCTGTAACCATGGATTCAGATGCCATAGTGGGCGAACTGCTTAACGAACCCGAAGTAATAGACGAAATAATAAAGGCCTTTGGGGAAGATATTGTCAGGGACAATTCAATAAACAGGAAAATGTTGGCAGATATAGTCTTTGGGTCACCCCCCCTCAGAATTTCTCTTGAAAATATTCTCCACCCGCGTGTATTCAGTAAAATAGAGCAAAGACTTTCTGAACTGCTTCTCACCGGCAGCGGAGTCCTTGTTGTAATAGAAGTGCCTTTGCTCTATGAGCGGGGATATCAAAACAGGTTCGACAGGATTATTACCGTATATACGCCGGAAGAGACCGCCTTACAGAATCTGTTGAGAAAAGGCGTCACGGAAGATGATGCCCTAAAACGTTTAAAAAACCAGTTTCCCATTGCAATGAAAATCAGCCGGTCCGATTATTCTATCGATAACAGCCACGGACTCAATGACACCAGGGAACAGGTTGCGCGCATTTACCGGGAATTGGCCGCCCTGGAGAAATGCGGTATCCGCAGCGTGTCGGGGAATATTCATGGAAATAATTAGCGATTTGACCCAACCTCTTTCTTATAAAAACCCTGTCGTGACCATAGGCAATTTTGACGGTGTACATCTCGGCCATCAGAAGATATTTAAACAGGTAGTTGAAAAGGCCGAAGAGATCGGCGGCACGCCCATTGCCATAACTTTTCACCCTCACCCCGTGCGTGTCCTGGCGCCTGAGCGCGGGCTTAAAATGATAAATACCACTGATGACAAGAAAGCGCTTCTTGAGAGAATGGGAATAGAAGTCCTCATTTGCATCAGTTTTAACAGGGATTTTGCCCATACCGGTCCCGATGACTTCATAAAAAAATTCCTGATTGATATGATCGGGGCCCAGTGGGTCATTGTAGGACACAGCTATTCCTTTGGAAAAGGCAAGAAAGGCACAACGTCAACTCTCAGAATGAAAGGCAGAAAATATGGGTTCGTGACGCATGTGGTAAGGTACGCAAAAGTCTATGGTGATGTAGTAAGCAGCAGCAGGATACGCAGCCTTCTTCTCAGGGGAAGGGTCTGCGAGGCTTCCAGGGCTATGGGAAGGGCCTACCATATCAACGGCACTGTTATAAAAGGAGCGGGGAGAGGCGGTCCGCTGCTCCATACGCCCACTGCAAACATTGCCACGCCAAACGAGTTGATACCCAAAGAGGGCGTATATGCAGTGAGAGTGTCGTTCGGAAAGTGGGGGACACAAGTGTTCGATGGAGTGGCAAATATAGGCAGCAACCCGACCTTTGATGAAACCGGCCGGGGTCCTCAAAAAGCCGAAGACTTTTTGGGGGTACGCAGGAGCTACGAAGTGCATATTTTTGATTTTAATAATAATGTCATTGGAGAACAGCTGCGGCTTCACTTTATTGACAGGATCAGGGAAGAGAAAAAATTTGCTTCGGTAATGGAACTCGGGGAGCAGATCCGCAAAGATATAGGTCAGGCAAAGGCGATACTGTCGTCACGGAAGGACCCTCTATTTCTGTAGTATCTGTAAGGGCTCAGCGCTTGCCGACAATAAAATATTGCTTGCAGGCAATCCTGTCGTCAACCTGGACCCACTCTTTCGACTGATCGTCTTCCCCTAACTCGGATTTGGTCCGGAAATCCTGGGAATAATTCCTTTCATGAAAAGGTATCAGCTCCTGCCTTGACTCAACTGTAATGATGACCAGACTGACCGGCTCCCGCGATGTCATCCTGACAACTGAAATCGTGTCGCCCTTGTTCACATGGTTATGCTTCTTTAATGCCTCATAGATACTCGACTGAATGAAAACGCCTGTCCTTTCCGCTTCCTTTAAAGCCTGTTCTATTTTTTGAGCGTTGTCTTCAAACACCTTGCAGGCAGGCTCCGTCTCGCCTTTACGGCTCTTTTTCTCCAGGGTTTTTGCCTGCTGCATCTTCTTTGCATTGTCTTCGAATGCCTTGCGCGCAGCTATTGCCTCACCTATCTGTTTCTTTTTCTCCAGCGCTCTTTCCTGCTCCAGATTTTTTATATTGTCCTCAAGCGCCTTACGGACAGCTACCTGCTGCTCAATCTCCTCCTGCTTTCTGATGGCCTTTTCAATGCCCTCTTGAGCGGTTATGTCTTCCATGAATTTGGCAATAAGTTTACTATTACTTTTCATTGTTTAATTTAATTTACAACTTTATGATGATTTCTGCAACGGCATTGAATATTTCTGTATCGAATATTTGCTGCGGGATAATTCGCTTAATAAATGTTGACATTACCTTAAACAGAGGTAAAATTTAATTAAAAGCATTATAAAGAAAAAGCTTTAGTTGGCACAAAGGGGTTTGTGAATGGTGATAAAAACTCTTCCCCTACCGCTCGCGGACGGTGTCGCACTGTTCATTGCGGTATGCGGGAAAGTTTGCCTGGAGCGAAACAATTATGTGCAGTGGAGGACGTTATGATTGATCTGAATCGAAGAGACATGTTGAAGCTTTCAGGAGCTGCGGTAGGCGGTTTGGCACTGGGAAACGTTATCAGCGGCTGCAGCAGCAGTTTGTCGGCAAGCACTAATCCTGCGCAAACAAATACCCTGTTTGACAATTTGCCTGTTTTTCCGCTCGGAGAAAAGCTGGCTTCGGACGAGATGCGGATCACTTTTTTGGGAACATCATGCATCCCGCGGCTTTCGCAGGAATGCAACAGCATCTTTGTTGAGGTAGGCAGCGGAGATCAATTCGTATTTGACTGTGGAACGGGTATAGCAGCAAAGTATAATGCGCTGGGCATACCTATGAGCAAGATGGACAAGATATTTCTGACACACCTTCATGCCGATCACATGAGCGATCTGACGCACATCTACTGTTTTGGTCCGGCTGAAGACCGAAAATCACCCCTTTACGTCTGGGGACCCGGCAATTCAGGATTCACATATATTAGCCCCGAAGGTCAGATAAGAGGACCGTACAACGACGGCCTCACTGCTTTCTGTCAGCATTTCAGGGAGGTTATGCGCTGGCACACTGAAAGCTTCAGTTTTGGGGCGACTGAGTTTATAAACGCTCTCACAAATCCACCCTCAAAATGGGGGATTCCGATTCCTAGCCCCGTCGGGACCGATGATCCAAATGACGGGTATGCCCTTTATCCGATAGAACTAGATTGGACGTTATACGGTAAGAACAGCGGCGATAATATCTGCTATAACAACACGACCACTGGTGTGACGATTAGCCATTTCCCGGCGATACACTGCAGGAGGGGTTCCATTAGTTACAAGCTGCAATGGAACGGCATGTCGATGATTTTTTCAGGAGACACAAAGCCCAATTACAACATGATCCATCAGGCGAGCGGTGTAGACGTCTTGATCCACGAGATGGTGGTGCCGGCGGATGTCTGGACCATGAAAAACTTGGGAATAACAGATCCGAGTCAGGTCGATCCGGCAATTTGGCAACAAGCATATAATTATGCCAAGTCAGTTCAGGACAGCTCGCATACGCCCCAGGGCGCTTTCGGCTACTTGCTGAGCCAGATTAATCCCAATCCCGGCATTGCCATAGCGACTCATTTTCAGGCCGCTGACGATACTATGGCATCGGCCACCACGAGCGTCCGCAATCATTACCCGACGGGCGCTTTCACCTTTGCTTGTGATCTAATGGTGTTCAACGTCAGCAAGACGCAAATAAGACAGCGGAGGGCCGTCGTGTCCGATTTTGCATTTTACCCGGTGGGTAAAATGCAATCCGTATATCCACCACTATATTGGGCGTGGGATGATCCTAATTCACCAAACAGACAGCGCGTAAGTGATCCACTCGCTCAAATAGATACATCTGATGCGGTGCCTCAAAAAGACCAGAATGGCCAGAACAATTGGGATCCAAGCGGCTATTGATATGACGAGTTTTATTAATAGCTGAGACCCGGTATCGTCTTTTATTGAGTTGAGCAGGGCCATCGGCATATAATTGCAGTAATTATCTCAATTATATGCTTTTAGTGTTTTGTACCTAACAGTTCTTCACACTTTAGTATAAACAGATTATAGGGAGGGTCAACAATATGTTACGCAGAACAATACTGTTGCTATTAATTCTATCGGGGGTGATTTTTATGCAGTCCGTTTATACTGCCGGCGCAGGATCTGAGAAGGGTTTCGCAAAGCCCTCAAAGGAAGAACTGAAGAAAAAATTGACGCCCATGCAATATGACGTCACTCAAAAAAACGGCACTGAGCCGGCATTTCAAAACGAGTATTGGAACAACGAAGAAGCAGGCATCTATGTTGATGTGGTCTCGGGCGAACCGCTGTTCAGTTCCCTTGACAAGTTTGATTCCCACACAGGATGGCCCAGTTTCAAAAAACCTTTGGAACCCGGTAACATTGTTGAAAAAGATGATTGGACTTTCTTTACAAAAAGAAGAGAAGTGAGGAGCAAGCTTGCTGATTCACATCTCGGGCATGTATTTAATGACGGGCCTCCGCCCACCCACAAGCGTTACTGCATGAACTCGGCGGCACTCCGTTTCATACCCAGGTCAGACCTTGAAAAGCAGGGGTATGGTGAGTACCTGAAGCTGTTTAAGTAATAAGGTGATGGGTCATAATTGATATGTAAAAGATTGAAGGTGAGAAGATGGGAAGATGGGAAGTTGCGAAGTTGAGCGAAACAGCCCTGGTAACTTCACAGCTTCACAAGTTCTCAACTTCTCAACTTCTCAACTTCGGGGATTTCGCGTATAACCTATGACCGATATTGTCCTGCTATTTATAAAATCGCCTGAAAAGGGAAAAGTAAAATCGCGCCTGGCAATCAAGGTCGGCGAAGATGCGGCGCTTGATATCTATAGATGCCTTGCAGCCGATACTTTGGAAACACTGAAGAACGGCAAATATCTTTTCAGGATTTGCTTTTATCCTCCCGGTTCCGATGCAATTGTTAAAAACTGGCTGGGAAGTTCATATTCATATGCTCCTCAATACGGAAGCGATCTTGGAGAAAGAATGAAGCATGCCTTCGTTCAAGCCTTTTCAGACGGCATGGAAAAGGTCCTGCTTATCGGCGCTGATATTCCTGATCTGTCCATTCCACTAATTGATGAAGCCCTGAATGCGCTGAATACCAATGATGCAGTTATCGGCCCTGCTGATGATGGAGGATATTATCTGATAGGCTTTAACAGGGATGCCTTTCTGCCGGGGATATTTCAGGGGATTGCCTGGAGCACCGATTCCGTATATCATAAGACTATGAATTTTTTTGCTGAATCGGGCCTCCGTGTTCATGTTCTGGCCGTGTTGAAAGATGTTGATACCCTGGAGGACCTTGAAGCAACAGGTTATAGGTAAAAGATTGAAGGTGAGAAAATGGGAAGTTGTGAAGTTGAGAGTAAAACAGAAGCTGATGAGATGTTGGGAAGTTGGGATTCGGTTTTTTCACAGCTTCACAAGTTCTCAACTTCTCATCTTCGGGGATTTCGCCTATGAGATATGACCTATGACACGTGTTTATGATTATGACCTTATTGTTATAGGCGGCGGGGCAGGAGGGTTTGTCGCCTCAAAGCTTGCGAACGGTTTTGGTAAAAAAGTTGCCCTGATCGAAAAAAACAAGCTTGGCGGAGAATGTACGTTGTCCGGCTGTATCCCGAGCAAGGCCTTGATAAAGGCAAGCAGCATTGCATGGCAGGCAAGGCATTTGAATAATTACGGGCTTTCTGCTAAAAACGAAATCGGCCTAAATACCGGACATGTGATGAGACACGTTCGTTCAGTTGTAGAAAAAGTTTATAACAGTCATCAGCCCGAAATTTTCAGGGAGCTTGGAATTGATGTCTTCTTTGGGAATGCGCATTTTGCGGACAAGCACACGATAGAATTTGCCGGCAGGAGTCTTTCTTCAAAAGCCTTCATTGTTTCCACAGGCTCATCTGCCTTAATACCTGTCATTGACGGGATAGATACCGTCCCCTATTTAACGAATGAAACATTTTTTGACCTTGAGGACCTTCCATCGTCAATGATATGCCTGGGTGGAGGACCAATAGGCATAGAGCTTGCGGCAGCCATGAACCGGCTCGGGGTCAAAGTTTATGTTCTGGAAATGAGTGAGTCCATCCTTTCGAGGGAAGACAGGGAATTAGTCAACATATTATCTGAAAAGCTGAGAGAAGAAGGATTGGACCTGCTTACCGGAGCAAAGCTGGTCAAGCTGTCTCAGGATGCCGGTAAGGTTGTTGCAATAGTTGAAGATAAAGACAGTCGACAGACTCAGATAAAGGCTGATTCCATCCTGGTCGCCATCGGCAGAAAAGCCAATACAGGAGACATGGGCCTTGAAAGCGCAGGGGTGAAATACACCTCGAAGGGCATAATTACAAACAGCGCTCTCCGCACAACAGCGGATAATATATATGCGTGCGGCGATGTGGCCGGACCTTATCAGTTCAGTCACATGGCCGAGTATGGCGCGCGTATCGCCGCACAAAATGCCTGTCTGCCGTTTAAGAAACAAGTGAATTACCGGGATGCAATCTGGTGCACATTCACAGACCCCGAACTGGCCCATGCAGGGCTGACAGAAGAAGAGGCGAGAAAAATAGCTGGAGACGATATAAAGGTCTATAAATATGAATATAAAAATATTGACAGGGCCAGGACCGATGTAAATGAAACAGGAATGAGTAAATTCATAGTCGACCGGAAGGGAAAAATAATTGGGGCGCATATTTTGGGAAGCCATGCCGGAGAAATAATACACGAGGCCCAGCTTGCAAAGGCATTTGATATACCTTTGCATAAATTAAATTCCCTCATACATATTTATCCCACCTATTCCGATATAGTTAAACAGCCTGCGAAACTCGCCTATATCGACAGGCTTCAGAATAATCCTTTCTTAAAACTTATAAAAGCCCTTGCCGGCAGGAAAAGGGGTTAGAAATACAAAATAATATCCGAGTCCATAAAGCGTCCCCATGAGACATAAAATCTCGATTATTATTCCTGTATTGAATGAGGCCTCGATAATCAACCAAACTATCAGCGGCATTTTCAACCTGCAATATGACGGAGAGCTTGAAGTTATAGTTGTCGATGGCAGTACTGACGGGGAAACCTTAAACGCCATTGAGAAAAATAACATAAGGAAGATTATCAGCCAAAAGGGCCGGCCGCATCAGATGAATAAGGGTGCGCTTAATGCCTGCGGAGAAATTCTGTTGTTTTTGCATGCGGACACAGAATTGCCGGAAGGCGCTCTGCATTCAATTTCCTCGGTCATGGGAAAAGGAGACTTTGCGGGCGGAGCTTTTGACCTGGGCATAAAGTCCGGCAGACCTGTTTTCAGATTAATAGAACTGGGGGCTTCCCTGCGCTCCAGGTTCACAAGGAT
>JBEKJD010000008.1:0-22989 GCA_050011415.1 Dissulfurispiraceae bacterium
TTTGATATCCTCGGATATACAACATACTTAAAGCCATCACTACCCCAATAGCCGGTACTGTCAGAATATTTTTCCTCATCAATATCGGAGGGATTAATCACATCCTGTCTATACGTAAGCTGCTTGAAAGAATATTTCTTCCTCGTATTTTTTAATACAAAAGCAAAGGCTTTACGGGATTCCTCTTTTGAAAAATAGATTTCATCCCTGGCTATCTCTATATAGGAGATTTTGTAGCCCGGCATATGAATCTCATTCTTCAACAAAAGTTCTAATGTTTCATTGGTAGGGCTTTCGATCTCAAGCTTAGACTTGAAGCCAAAAAGCACACAGGTGCCTATTAGAGAATCAAGATGACACCTGCCTGATAGCTCATTCAGTTTCCTGAGAGGTAGCAAGTTAGCCAGCACCTTTTTAGGTTGACGCATGATGATTCTGACCTTGTCGAAATAATAAGACTCCTCTATGATGTCATGTCTTATGTTTTCTATTGTTGTCATTTTCCATTTCCTTCTGAATAACACGTCTTACATATTCACCCATACTTATCTCTTGTCTGTCCGATTCCTCTTTAATTCTCTGATATACATCTGCTGTAAATGATACTGTTAAGGCATTTACATATTTCGCTTTCTTCATATGTGATAGTCCTCCTGAAATTAAATATGATTCTAATCTCAATTTATTGTTCATCCTTTCAGGAGGACTATCCCGCCGACAGGTCGATAACTACGGCTCAATTTCCTTCTCCCAGAAGAGAACCAGACAATTGGTAATGGGCACTCCAAAGCTGTAACCTTGGGTAGTTGTCTTAAAATCGTATCTGCCTTCGAGAACGGGAACTACAGATACAAGTTTCCAGCCATCTTTGCCCATTGATACAAAACACTCATCATTGCCGGCCTGATCCATTAAACTTTTTATGTCAGGGAATATTCTCCCTTTTGTACCATCATAAATGTCATAGTGGTTTTTTGAGTGGCGCTCTACAGCCTCAATCTGCTCCACCGGTAAATATGTGATCTGATGCATATGAGTTTTCATTTTATGCTCCTTTTTGTTAGTCAAGTTTATCTCTTTTAAGATTAAGGACTTCCTGAAAGTCTTTGACCCAGCCCTCAGCTCTCGGCGTAAGGTAAGCAATTTTTTTCTCAAATTCGCGTGCAAGGTCAATACCATAGTTGTTTGCCATCTCGATAAGACATACAAGTGTGTCAGACATCTCCTCCTTCAGTTTTTCAAACCTTTCGGTTTTACCATATACCTCAATTTCCACTATTTCCTTTGATACTTCTCCGACTTCCTCTGATAACTTCAATGCGGTTGCCATTCTCGGATGCCGGATTCCTCCCAAAAGTTTAAAAACTGTTTCCTGTGCTTCATAAAGCTTCATGTGCTTCCTCCCTACTTGTTTGTTGGTTAACGTAATAATCAAGATACTGAAGGGCTGTCAAAAGCTCATCAATCTTGGCCGATGGTTTATTGGTGCTCAGGATTCTGGCCTCAAACTTTCCCAAATCATCCGCATGTGTAAAAAGATTTCTACAGAGCGTAGTTGTGACCCAAAAGTTGTGCCTGCAGAGATGCTGAAAACGCTCATCAAAAGGATATCTTGGTAGATTCTTTATATAGCTCAAGGACTTTGTTTCAGAACACCAAGGGCATAGACATGGATTATAATCATCGCTGAAAGTAATATTGTCTGTCATAGGTATAGCCTTCAATGTATCCGGCATTAAAAAATCATGTGACATTGCAGCCTGAAACCAACTTGTGGCATCAAGGCTAACCCAATCACAGTGGTTCCGTGCCAGATATGCTGCCAGAGCTATTGGACCATACATTCCGGTGCCAAGTATATGTATCATCTTGATACCTGTCTCACACATCCTGACCAAATACTCAGCAAGGCCGAATATGGAGAGTCCGCGAACCGGTACGCTCAGCCCATCATGTCTGATGCCCTCGATGCCTCTGAGAAAAATATCAAGCTGCCGCATGTTATAGCATTGAACTGGAATAAAGAGCTTTGCATTAAGTCCGTGTTTCTGGTGCAGGTGGCTAGTTCTTCTTGCCCAATCAAGGTTAACCGGCAGCTTGAGCCTGAACTGAAATTCCTCTGCGGATTTGCTTATGTTTTCCGGAGTTGGAAAATCCAGCGACATCATAATCATAAATATTTGAAGCCCGAGGGATTCTATGAGCTGCAACAGCATTCTGGCTGACCACACTATATGTTCAGGAGTTAAATTAATTGCCCTCTTGCCTTCCTTTTGTGAAGCAATGTTTACCGGTTGAGTCGGATCAGAATATATTTCCTCGTTGTTCTCTTCTGCTTTGAGTAGCTGAAACCCGCCGCTATCTTGACATAAACACTTTGGTTGAGCTTTTTCCAGTAGCCTGCCGGTCTCTTTAAGTTGTCCCTCATCGGATGCGTTTTGAGGAACATTAATCAATATGCCGTCAACTTTGCTGCCCGGTATGCTGCTCCTGTCGATTGCTGCACCGAAATAGGTCAGAACTCCCATAGTGTTACCTCGAAATATCGCGAGCTATTTTCAGCAGCTCCGATCCACTACGCTTAATAAGGGAGGCCTGTTCATGCATTTCAGCTATTTCTTGTATGCCTGGTATAAGGGAATCACAGACTGACTTGACCCGGAGGAATACATCTTTCTTAAGACGTGTATCTTCTGTTTCTTCCGGAGGTGTTTCAACTGTGTAGGTTACCGGCTTGTCCATAATTGGCACCTGCTTCAAGAGAGCTTCCTTTTTAGTAATAACTGCAATTTTATTGTCAATTAACTCTTTGATACTTTTAATGTTTTTGCTGTCAATGAAATACTCATCAATCTCAAACGCCGTGGAAGATATAATGTTGGTGATATCGTCATCGGTCAGGCCTGTATCCTTATTGTTTTTAACCTGGGTTTTGACCTTCTGAAAATCAGCAAAGAAGCTCTTAGGTGTATCTTTTTCAATCAGCCGCTCTACGGCCTCATGGCTCAGATATTCAAGATGGCTCAGGTACTGAAGTACTGTCCGTCTCTCCTTGTTTAGAGCCTTGCACAATACATTTACAAGATCGTCACTCTTATTGGAATTAAATTTATTGCTCTTACGGTCGCCGCCATGGTCGTTTATTATTTTGTAGCCTTCAGCTATGAAAAGCTCTATGAATATGAGCAGATTACGTAGAATCTCTGAGTACCTTGCATGTCCGCCTTCTGCCCTGACTCTGATCACAATCTTCATCAATGCAAGCAGTGCATCACTGTCCGTTGATATTGTTATCACTTTGCAGGCTATGTTTGACAGTCCAAGCTTCTTGGCTTCTTCAATGAGATCAAAGCCCTCTATACAATAGGTGTGTGTTGGGGTCAGAATTACTATTGGATACTTAATATGTGATTTGTCACGGTAATCGGGCACTTTCGTATAATGCTGGATTGCGTCAACAGGCACATTCTGAAAACGATGCTCCATCGTCTCAAAGCTGTCACCCATGCCGCACTTTGTTGCTGCAGGTTCACTTAAACCAGTGACAGGTACTTCCTTATCTGTTACCAATAACGCTGTGCTACTCACTTAAGTCCTCCTCTGCTTTTTTTGTCATGATGTTGATTTGTACTATTTCTTCATAATTTCTTCCGGTGTAATTTGAGACGAGTGCCATAAAAATAAAGTCCGCAAGTATAGTTGCGAGAAAATCAGGTCTTTCAATTCTCTCATTGATAAAGTCCTTTAAGGCAGAATACCTTGCTACAAAAATATTCAAGTTAACTTTCTTGCAGTTTAAAAGTAACAGCGTGGCCAAATGGTTGATGCCTTCCTCAGTTTCAATCGCTTCTCTAATCTGCTTATAGGTTTTAGAAAATTTGTCGGAATACAAGCTCCGGAGGTATTCGTCATCAAAGACCTCATTGCCAACCAGTGACGGAATATCAAAATCAAACATATTTTCTCCTTATGGTAATTGTGCAGGATACCCTGCTTATAATTTTTAGTTGCATCCCGACTCTTGTGGGTCTGACTTTAGACATTTGCAAATACCCCTCATGTGGCACTTTCTGGCTTGTCTGACCATGAATTTTAAGTGCTCATCACCAATTATTGGCTCAGGACAGTAGAAGAGATTAGCTTCGCGCAGGGTGTTCAGAACATCATTCTCGGTCAGTTTAAGGTTAAAGTCCCCATTCATCTGATATACATTAAATAGCATATTACAAAGCTGTATTTCCCTGTTTTCAAAAAGGTATGGCAATGTCATCATGTCATCCGTAGCATGAGGTGGAGTTGTAGTAACTGGCTTGAAAATTCCAGGAAGCTCAGAGAAGTTGCCTCCTTCAGGCATATGAAGGATTACTGTTGTGACAAGCTTGTCTATAAAAGGAGCAGGGAACAATACATAGCCATTGTAATGCGTAATGAAATAGAAATAGAGTCCCCCAACAGTCAAATAGGGGGCCGACTCTTTAATGTCGCACTGAGCAGCTTTAAAAAGAAAGGCTGTTATCTCTTTGCCGAATTTCCATATGAGGCATCCTACTCCAGCATTTCTCAGCGCATAAACGAGGAAATTAGATACCTCTGCTCCAAGAGACAAGAAACAGATAAAGCCCTTTGGCACTTTCATATATAGATGACCGTTATGCAAATCCTTGGGTTTTATCTCATTCATGTTTTTGACAGGAGCTTGCACTGCAGTAACACCACAGATGCCAAGATGTGACTTACTGCTTTTGTCAATGCCATTGATACCAATATACTTTTGTGCTGTACAAAAATCCGTCAAACATTCTGTGCTGTACGTAATTATCATCTTCTTCTCCTTTAAAAGTGCTAAACTTTTTTTAATACATCCGCTGAAACAACAGATGGTTCAACCCTTGTCATCTACAAACTGACGCGTGAAACCACTCTCAACTCTCATCGGTCTCATCCTGAGACTTAAGCAGCAAGCCCGTATTGCACTTTCAATGCCTCGATTTCCTCCTTTTTTAGTATTAGTATTGAGCGACTCTTCCGACGCCCGATTTTTAATCCCAGTGTTTTAACCTTGAGTCCCAGCCACTGTGGAGTGAATCTGTTATTGCGTGTTCTTCCCTCGTTCAGGATAGACAGGACAGCTGCACTTTCAATTTCAAAGTCTGTATATCCGTTATCTTCAGTTGGCAAAACTTGAATAATGGAGGCAATAACATCAGCTTCAATTGTTTCCCTTTTTGAGAGTTTTTTCTGATCTGAGATCTCGATAAAAGCATTAAAAAGATGACGGAAATGCTCAGGACAGACCTTCTGACATATCTGAAGAATTGGGGCAGCCATATCTTGCAATCTGCCTTCGAGACCTTCTATTTCCGGCAGCTTTGGTAGAGATTCAAACATATTGCGTGCTCTGAATGCGGTAATACGTTCTCTTAAAACGGCACTGATCTCAAATGTGGAATCGGCGTAATGACCCGGTCTGTTCGGCATCGGAATAGGAATGCATCTTGTTTCGAGGACGTTGTCGACAGGTTCGTTTGTTGCTATTACTGTAGCTCCAAATACTCTGTACAGCTTTATGTCCTTGAAAGGCCCTTTCTGGGGATGATGTACCCTGGCTACTTTAAGTCCCTTTTCGAATCTGCCGAGTATAATATCAACACAATTTTTACGCTCCACTATACTCCCGAAGTTTTTTGTGTCAAAAAATAATGTTGCACGGCTGTCTTGTGCGTAACGCAATAATGTTGCTTCTCTTACCTCCGCCAGATGAATGCCCCGAAATGAAAGATGAATTAAGGTCTTGCCGGTTCTGCTCTTACCTCTTTCAGGTGCTGCGTGGAAAAGTATTTCCCCAAGGTAGTGGACGTCTTCGTGGTCAAACAGGTACGTCAACATTGTGTAACACGCCAGTAGTACCAGATGGACAGCTTCAACAAAGGAAAACTTTTGAAAGTGCTCTACTATGTCCCTAAAGAGAGTCCGGTCATCATCCTTCTTATACCACTTAAGAACAGGGCTGAGTTGTGGAACTCGAAAGGGCAAGAGATTCAATGCAGGGGGCACATAAACAACGCCGTCGGCTGCATAGCTCTTCTGTACAGACATATTTTTGCCGTTGTTAATGAGGTAGTTAATCTCACCTGCATCGTCTGTGACTACGTCGACCAACCCCTCAAAATAAGCTGATAATTGTGGCTCTGGTTCCTGTGTTACATTTGTTGCTTCCATTTAAAATGTCCTCCTGAAATTTAGTTAATACCTATAGCCTGTTATCGTAATTAGCTTCCATTTAACTGCCTGAATAATAGTGGCCTCATCACCTCCTTTTTGAAATCCATA
The DNA here is from genome assembly GCA_050011415.1 of Dissulfurispiraceae bacterium. Taxonomy (GTDB): domain Bacteria; phylum Nitrospirota; class Thermodesulfovibrionia; order Thermodesulfovibrionales; family Dissulfurispiraceae; genus JADFXI01. Next base: position 6,331 of record JBEKJD010000008.1, read on the forward strand.
TCTTAGGTTAGCTCCCACACGGAAATGCTTTCAGTAAACGTATCTGCTGGGTAGGTTTCAGGTAAGGAATTCTCAGTTAGGGGCTGGTTTACAGGTGTATTGGATATGATGTAATGTAAATCTCATATATGAAAAAGAAAAAAATTGACTCGGTAAAAGTTAAGAAACTGGCTAATAAATCTGGATTAAATGGTCTGATTTATAACCCTGATCTACCGGAAGGGTGGGAGAATCTGGATTACACAGAAAAAACCATAATGTTTCAAAAGCTTTTTTTGCTTTTAAATGATGATTATCAAAAAGAATTCGGTGCGGAAATTTATAGTGCCGTATCCAAACTTGGATATTTCGAAAGTGATAGTGACTGGTTGATTATAAAGAATCTGGGTTCCTCCTATTTTGCTGAGGGAGAATTCAACAGCCAAGGAAAAGATGTTGTGAAGCTCTGTAAGGCGATAACAAAATTACTCACGGGCAAGAAAGATGAATACTTGGATATAGATGCTACGGTTGAAACCATTTACTGGCTAAATAAACTACTGGAGCTAACTGGTTTACATGACCAATTAATTGCTAAAGCACCAAGTCTCTCCTTGATAGGGGATATAAGGGAATTGAAAAAACAAACAGAAGCAAATCGGAAATCAGCATTCATAGAACTGAGCCGTCAAGAGCAGAGGGCAATCAGAATACTGAACAGATTAACTATTGAGATGCTTTTTCCATTGAAAACACCAGAATCACAAAGTATAAGCCTGTTTCCGAGAGTTGGAATTCTATCGGCAGGATGTCTGCGGTTTCGAGTTAAGTCGGATGCGGCACAGTATCGGTGCGAAGGCAAAAAAATGTTCACGGCGGGAGAATTTTACGAAACATTGATTAGCAGAGATTTGATTAAGCATCCTCCTGACAGGCTGCAGCTTAATATTGCTCATATCATAAAACGCGTGACTGGATCGACGGTATGTGAAGAAGTTGATATGAGCAGGGTTATTCATGACAGCGACTTTTATTATGATCCTGGGGACTTCGAGACGAGGAAAAAGGATGCGATAAAGGAGTTTGAAAATTATTTGACTGTAAGAGAAGCTGAAAAACGAGGTGACCCTAATGTATTGTTACCCGAAATAATTTATCCAATGGTGCAGATTCGTAGAGCTAAGAAAGATCTGATGGGTGACTTTGAAAAAATGGTGGATCGATTACAGAAGTCTTTATTTGAACAATCGCCCGAGAAAATGCTTCCTGAATTGGGTCATAGAAAAATGAAAAGAGATAAGAAAGGGAAACCGAGGGAACATCCAGTCGATTATAACAATATCGCACGATTTTATCGGATTTACGTGCTGTTGAAGCTCGGAGTAGACAAGGTCGAGCTTGTACTTTATGAGTATCCTAAGCTTGGCTTACCAGACCCTGCCAACGAAGAAGAACGAGAAGCACTCTTAAGGAAGGATGTCGAAAGAGCAAGAGCTCTTATCAAGAACGCAAGAACTTCTGACTTTCCTGGTCCATATTAAAGATTAATTTCCCAAAAAACCTATCTCCCCTCTTTCTTTACGGATTTCTTTTTACCTCCCTGCATAAAATCAATTATGGAGAGATTGCTGAGTATAGATGATGTGGCCAGCCTGCTCGGAGTAGAAGAAAGCACCGTATATGGCTGGACTCATAGAAAAGTTATCCCTCATATCAAAATGGGAAGGCTCTTACGTTTTCGGGAGAGTGAAATCAATACATGGCTGCAAAGTAAGGCTATTACTACTGGCATGCAGTCGCCTGCGATAGTTAAGCCCAAAAGGAAGCCTGTTATGTGCAAGAGCGGCAGCGGTTATATTGACCGTATTGTGGAGAAGGCAAAAAAGGAAGTTTTAAAGGGATGAATGGTAAAATACAGATAGGTATTTTCAAGCGTTGTAAGTCCCGGAAAGGAGGATATGTGAAGGGACTTTATAAACGCAAGGATTCTGAAATATGGTGGATGTCGTTTAGTTACGGCGGCAAGATATACCGTCAAAGCACCGGCACCACTAGTCGCAAGTCGGCAGAAAGTGTTCTCTCCAAAATCAGGACTCAAATTTTTGAGGATAGATGGTTCGACATTAACCAGGCGAAACATCATACTTTTGACGAAATGATGGAACGTCTTATGAGAGATCACGCGCCCACAGTTTCTGCCAAAATGCAGAAGAGCTACAAAAACTCGCTGGCTCATCTTAGGGAGTTTTTCTCGGGTCAGACTCTGGATAAGATTGACACTGATCTCATCATGCAATATGTTGTACATCGCAGGAATCAGACGTGCGAACCGCACTCTGAAACTTGCATTAAGTGTAAATATAGGCCGGGAACGAATGAGTGTCAGGAGTTAAGAGAAAAAAGAAAGTGCAGACCGGGAACACGTAACCGTGAGCTTTCAATGCTGTCACAAGCGTTTAATCAGGCTCGACTCTGGAAGTGGACTAACGAAAACCCCTGTGAACTTGTGAAGCGTGAAGAAGAGGATAATGAGAATGTCGGGCAGTGTCTAACCGAGGACAAAGAACAAACTCTTATGGAATATTTGAGGCCTCTTTGCACTGGTCAGCTTATTGAGATGGTTATTGTTGCCATTAATACTGGAGTGAGAGAAGCTGGAGTGCTAACAATGAAATGGGACAAGGTTGATTTCAGGGCGAGAACTATCACCGTTATTCAGAAGGGTAACAAGGAGAAAGTATGCCCCATGAATGATACGATATACAACCTCTTGCTTAAGAAGTCGAAAGTGAGAAGCATGTCCGGGTATGTTTTTGTGACCGGTAATGGGACCCCCTATATTGCTCGTAATATGTACAGGGAGTTCAAGAAAGCCTGCATACGGGCAGGGCTCCCAACTTTCCGGTTCCATGATTTGAGGCATACCGTAGGGACTAGACTGGCCAGAGCCGGTTACGATATTTATGCGATTGCAAACGTGTTGGGGCATAGCCAGCTTTCTACTACACAAAGGTACGCTAAACACAACGTGAAGAGCCTGGAGAGTGTTGTTAAATCCCTGGATAAAAAAGAGACAGTAAATGGGTGAGTATTTTGGACAAAAACACTGAGCAACTTCACGTTTACTACACGGTCGGTGATTCTGGGGAAATGCAGGTTGGCATAAGTCATTGAAAAATCTGGTGAGCCGTGCAGGATTCGAACCTGCGACCCGCTGATTAAGAGTCAGCTGCTCTACCAACTGAGCTAACGGCCCACGATAAAAATAGATATTAATAATACAGCATGTTCTATGCAGTCGTCAATTTTGAGTTTTGATACAAGCTTCTTCGCAATTCCACAATTTTAAAAAGGCTTTATTTCTGTTATATTATCAGCATGGCAACAGCAACGAAGGAGAATATCCCGAAAGTTCTTAACCAAATCGTAGAGTGTTTAACCGGGAATTTGGATATAAGCAAGGTTATCCTGTTTGGTTCTTATGCCTGGGGCATCCCTGAAGGCGATAGCGACATTGATTTGCTTATTGTCAGCAACAAGCGGGGGTTCTGTGGAACTTATAAAGAACGTGTTAACCAGCGTCTACTTGTGAAGGGTTTTTTGCGTGATTTAAATGTTCCTGTGGATTTATTTGTATATACCATAGATGAATGGAATAAACTGCTTGAGAGTAATGCCTTCTTCTTCAAACAAATAAATGAACAGGGCATAAGTCTTTATGCAAGAAAAGACTAAAGCCTGAAAAGTAAAACCATATGGTGTATCATATTGAGAGCCTAATCAGCTAACAATAAGGAGGTTGATATGCCAACCTATGAATATGTCTGCAAGGATTGTAACCATGAGATAACGGTCTTCCTGTCTATTAAAGAATATGAAGCTAAACCAAAAATCAAATGTCCTAACTGTAAAAGTGACAACGTACAGAAAAAGTTTTCAGTATTTATGGCACAGACAAGAAGAAGATAATAGCTTATGAATATCGGCAGGAATGACCCTTGCCCTTGCCCCCGAAACAAAAAGATGTAAAGGTAAGCTCAAGGCATTATTCAGAGTCCATGAGGAAATTGTTCAGGAGATGATTGCAGGGGGCTGAACATGACTGTCCTTGAAAAATTAAACGTTACTCTTCTTTGACTGGAATAAGAGAATCGTCAGGTGCCCAGTAAGTTTTTCCATCCAAAAATTTAATTTTGAGCATCTTAAATTCAACCGACCTTTCAACAACGAAAACCTTATCATTATCTCTAAGTCTGATGATTTGGCCTTCTTGAATTAGCGTATTGAGCTTTGCCTGATTTCCAGACTTCTCGTATTCAATCCCTTTTGTTAGAACGTCAGCACTTGAACCGGCCAGGGACCCGTTCCTGGTGGTATAACACTTGGCGACCTGTCAGGTTGAACCAGTACGCCAAATGCCTGCCACAAAGAGGCTTGACGCAAGAATAAAAATGATAAGGTTTCTCATTGACATAGGGTATTATAACCATTTGCTTTGGACATACTCAATGCTGATTATAACAACAAGATGCTGCTCAAACTACGTCACCGCAGGCGGACGTTTATAGGTAGGGTGCTGTTATCTTGTGTCGGATTACTATTTATTTGTTTTCCTTTTTCATAATCTCATCGTAATGATCAGGGTAAAGTTTTTTTACGCATTCAGAACAGAACCCGTGAGTGAACTTAGCGTCAGAGTGCTCACTTATATATAATTCAATCTGCTCCCAGTAGCCCTCGTCATTTCTGATTTTTTTGCAACCTGCACAAATCGGCAGTAACCCACTTAACTGTCTGATGTTGGCAAGGGCAGCTTGAAGCTCAAGGATGAGCTTCTCCCTTTCCTGTTCCAACTGTTTTCGTTGGCTGATGTCACGAAGAACCAGGAAAAAAACACCCCTGCCCTTATAGGGAATGTGACTGGCACTAACTTCCACGCCCAATAATGTGCCATCTTTCTTGCGATAGTTCCTTTCGCCAATGAAGTACTTATCCTTATTAAGCATTTGCCGCATCTTGGCATCAATATCATCTTTGGAGTGAGCGACAAAGTCATAAATGTTCATATGAGAGATGTCTTCCGGACTGTAACCAAGAAGATTTTGGAATGATTGATTTGCCTCAAGGATATTCTTGCTCTCAGCATCTATAAGGTACATGCCGTCACCGCTTTGTTCTATCAGAGCCCGGTAACGTTCTTCGCTATCCTTGAGTGCCTGTTCTATGTGCTTGCGTTCGCTAATATCTCTTGAAATATGAACAAAACTATTAATCTCACCTGAATCATTTCTTACAGGAAAGACACTGACTTCAACGAAAGATTTATTTCCGTCTTTGTCGCAATGAGTATGCTCTACCATATTAGATTTCCCTGCATGAGTGAATTCGTAAATAGGGCATGGGTCGTCTGGGAAAGCACACGGTTCGTACTTATGATGAGTTGCCTCATGACAAGTTTTCCCCACGAGATGTTCCATTGAAAGACCTGTTTCCTGCATAGCTGTCTTGTTGCCCCATAAAATCTTAAAATTCTTTGACAGAAACAATATGCTCTCGCTAATTCCCTGTGTAACATCTTCAAGCATCTGTTTTGAACTTGTCAGGCTATGCGTTGTGTCTCTAAGTCGCGTGATAATCGCCACAAAAAAAGAGAGTATTATCAAAGCATCCAACAGCGGAGTAACAAATCCTGCGAAAACAAGTTCTGTGCTGATTTTACCGCCCCATAACAAATAGTGGATAGCAGCAATTATAATTTCCGAAAAAATAATGGCGCCTATAACTCCAAGAACAAGAATTTGGCTGTCTTTTAGGCGAATAGAATAATCCACAAATAAATTTCTGATCTTACCCATGAAAGGTATTCCTCATAGCTCAACGCTCCGGAACTTTTTTGATATTATAACGCAAAGACAGGACAAGGAGGAAAGGGGAACTGGCAGACCGGGCGAAAGAATGGAAGGGGCACTGATGTGTGCGCTGAGCCGCAAACGCAGTTTTAGCTGCAAATCCATAGGGGCAGGTATTTTGTACGATAAGTGAGAAAGATAAAAGCAAAAGAAGCATTCTCAGCAGCTTTATAGAAATTATTATAAGGCAGATGATAAAGATTGCAAATGAGCATGTAAAATACAGTAAGCTCTGTCCACTCGTAAAGTTATCCGGTATCGCCCGCCCCTGTCATTTGCTCAAAAATGCACTCTTAAATTATCATAATAGATTGCTGCTTCAGTAGAAGCGGCTGAACGACTGCTGAGATGAGAGGCCGGAACAGACTATGATCGATACCCACTGCCATCTTGAAATGGACGCCTTTGAAGGCGACAGGGATGATGTTATCAAAAGAGCCCGGGAAGCAGGACTGGAAGCGCTTCTTGCCATTGGCTCGGATTTTGAAGGGAACAAGGGCGCTGTAGCTCTTGCAGAAGGTCATGACGATATCTTCGCTGTCGTGGGTATGCACCCCCATGATGTCAAAGATTTTATTCCGGAGGTCTTTAATCAGATAAAGATATGGTCTGCTCACAGGAAAGTGGTGGCTATCGGTGAGATAGGGCTGGACTATCATTACGACTATTCACCAAGGGAAATCCAGCGCTCTGTCTTCAGGCAGCAGCTTGATTTTGCAAAGGAGAGCGGTCTTCCCGTGGTTATTCATAGCAGAGAGGCAAAGGAAGACACACTTGGTATTCTTAAGGATTCAGGTATCCAACAGGGTGTGATGCATTGCTTTTCCGGAGACCGCGATATGGCGGAACGGGCGCTTGCAATGGGCCTCCACATTTCATTTGCAGGGCCGGTGACTTTCAAGAATGCATCATCACTGCGTGAGATAGCCAGAATAATCCCTGACGAATATCTGCTGGTTGAAACAGATGCCCCCTATCTTGCGCCCGTGCCGCTCAGGGGCAAGAGGAACGAACCGGCTTTTGTAGTGCATACAGCACGCTTTTTAGCTGAATTGAGGGGCGTATCCCTGGCGGACATAGACAGGATTACGACAATTAATGCAAAAAGACTTTTTCATGTCGGCGAACTGCCTTCAGGTCAAATCGCCTATCAGATCAGAGACAGCCTGTATTTGAACATTACCAACAGATGCACGAGCAAATGTGTCTTTTGCGTCCGCTTTACGACCGACTTTGTGAAAGGGCACAATTTACGGCTTGCCCATGAACCTTCTGTCGAGGAGTTGAGGGACGCTATTGGCGACCCTCTGCGGTACAAGGAGATTGTTTTTTGCGGGTACGGGGAGCCGCTGCTCAGGCTCGATGCTGTCAAATCTATTGCTGCATGGGTGAAACAGCAGGGTGGACGGGTGCGGGTCAATACGAATGGCCACGGAAGTCTTATTCACAAAAGAAATATACTTCCGGAACTGAAGGGTCTTGTGGATGCAGTCTCGGTAAGTCTTGATGCTCAGGATGAACAGACCTACCGGCAGGTTTGCAAGCCTGCTTTTGATAACGCTTTTCAGGAAGTGATTAATTTCATCAGAGAGGCAAAGCTTTGCATACCTGAGGTCCAGGCAACAGTGGTAGCAGCCGGGGGAGTTGATATTGATAAGTGCAGGGAACTGGCTGACGAACTGGGCGTGAAGCTGCGGGTGAGAAAGTTAGATAGTGTTGGTTAATATTGATGCTATGTTATTGATTTCAACTGTGCCATGCTCGCCGTTTACAAGATTCTTCCACTGGATTTTCCCGGCTTTGAGTTCATTGTCGCCGATGATAACGGCGAATTCGGCCCCGATCCTGTCTGCCTTGCGCAACTGGCTTTTCAGCGATGCGTTTCCGTAATTCTGCTCGACCCAGTGTCCTTCGGCGCGCAGCGACCCGGCGATTTTGATACCTTCCCGTTCTGCCTCGTTGCCGAGTGTGGCAATGAAGGCCTTTGGCGCCGGCAAACGTTCTTCAGAGGTTTCCTTCAGCAATGCAGCCAGCCTTTCCATGCCGATGGCAAAGCCTATTGCCGGAGTATCGGGACCGCCGAATTGCTTCACAAGCCCGTCATATCTGCCGCCTGCGGCAACTGCCTTTTGCGCTCCCAGATGCTCGCTGGTGACTTCAAAGGCTGTTCTCGTGTAGTAATCCAGACCGCGCACCAGATTAGGGTTTATGGTATAGCGGATATTTATCATCTGGAGGATGCTCAGGAGTTCGTCGAAGTGTTTCCTGCAATCAGCGCACAAATAATCGGTCACGGCAGGAGCCCCCTGACGCAGCTCTATGCAGCGCTCTACTTTGCAGTCGAGGATCCTAAGTGGATTTACCGAGTAACGGCGACTGCAATCAGGGCAGAACTCCGGGAGCTTATCACCAAAGAATGCAAGCAGCGCATTTTTGTAGTCCGGCCTGCATGTCTCGCACCCGATGGAATTGATCTCAAAATTGAGTTCTTTGATGCCCATCTGCTCAAGAAGGTTTTTGAGCATGACAATAATTTCGGCGTCCTGCGACGGCTCTGCCGATCCGAATGCCTCGACACCAATCTGGTAGAACTGCCTGAACCTGCCTTTTTGCGGCCGCTCGTATCTGAACATCGGCCCGGTATAGAAGAACTTTTGAGGAGAGGGCAGGGTATTTAGATTGTGCTCCACATAACACCTTACCGCTGACGCCGTTCCCTCCGGTCTGAGAGTGACACTGCGGTTGGCCTTGTCCGGGAAGGTATACATCTCTTTATCAACGATGTCCGAGGTCTCCCCGATGCTCCGTATGAAAATGTCGGTAGACTCAATTATGGGAAGTCTTATTTCCTGAAATCCGTAATTGCGAAAGATTTTTTTTGCTGAAGATTCGATGCGCTGCCAGATGAAAATGTCGGGCGGCATAATATCCTGAACGCCCTTCAGCGCACTATATTTCACCCGATTCTTCTCCTTCTCTCTCCTTGTCGAATTCGAGCATTTTCATATGGCTGTCGATGAGCCGCTTGACTTCTTCCTTGAAGTGCCGCCTGATGCCTTTCAGGTCTACAATGTCCTCGTGTATCTTTACGACTTTTTCCTGCGCTACTTTTGTCATACTGTCCGCCTTGAGTTCAGCCTCTTTCAGGATCAGTTCCGCTTCTTTGCGCGCATTTGTCTTGTAGTCCTCAACCATTTGCTGGGCGGTCATCAGGGTCTCCCTCAGAGTTGATTCCATGTGCCTGAACTCCTGCAACTGCTCGTCTGCCCTTGACAGCTGTTCTTTGAGCGATGAGTTTTCCCTCAGGAGTTCTTCGAGTTCCTCCCGTACCAGTTCGAGAAAGGAATAGACTTCATCTACGTCAAACCCCCTGAACCGCATTGGAAACTGTTTTTGTTGAATATCGAGCGGTGTAAGTCTCATCTCAACCACCTCCTAATTTGTACCCTAATTTGACCAATGTCCTGATAAAGAAGCTTTGTATAAACATAATAATTAAAAATACTATGATTGGAGAAATATCTATGGGGCCGAATGTAAATCCTATCAATCTCCGCACCGGCCTGAGCACAGGCTCTGTTACCGCGTGAAGGAAGCGGACAATTGGATTGTAAGGGTCGGGATTGACCCAGCTAAGGAGCACTGCAATCAGAAGGATCCATTTGTAAAGACCAAGAAGATAATCAAGGATGTTGGCAATCGCCACGATCAGGTCGCCAAAAACAAACATGTGCCCTCCTTACCGGATTGTGAATAAATAGTATTATACCCCAAGTATTCTACCTAATTTATGCTGCCTAATTCTTCCGCTCTTTTTAGCGCTGCATCCAGTGCATCTGCTACGATGTTTATAAAGCCCTTCTCCTCAAACGCTTTCAGCCCGGCAGCAGTCGTCCCGCCAGGCGAGGTCACCATGATGCGGAGCTGCTCGGGCGACATCCCGGTTTCCAGAAGTTTTGCGGTGCCTTCAAGGGTCTGCAGCGCAAGCTCTGAGGAATGCTCCGCGGCCAGCCCCATCCGCACTCCTGCCGCGATCAGGGCCTCTGTAAATAATGCGATAAAAGCCGGTCCGCTGCCTGAGAGCGCGGTGACCGCATTCATATATTTTTCAGGCAGGGTGAGCACTTTACCCACAGACATAAAAATTTCCCGCACAGCCGCGATGTCCCGCTCAGAAAAGCATTCGCATAAAGACAGGACTGACATGCCCTCCTGGACAATTGCCGGAGTGTTCGGCATGACCCTGACAAGCTTTTTTGTCTTAAGTTTTTTCTGTAGAAAAGCGAGTGTTATGCCGGCTGCTATGGATACCACGGTTTTGTCTTCAGTTATCGAGCTGGTTATCTCATCCAGCACTGCCGACATATTCTGGGGCTTCACCGCAAGGATTATAATACTGCAGGTGTCCGCCACTTCTTTGTTGGATGCAGAGGTTTTTATCCTGTAAGAGGTCTCAAGATAGTGACGCCTCTCTTCCAACGGTTCGGACACAACAATATTCCTGTTGCCCTGCCCGGTGATACCTTTTATCAATGCCTCCGCCATTTTGCCTCCGCCGATAAAGCCGATCATAAAGTGCTCCTTTCACCGAAAATTGCCGATCCTATCCTGACCAAAGTCGCCCCTTCCTGTATTGCCACTTCAAAATCATTGGACATGCCCATCGATAGCTCTGTCAGAGCGTAGCCTGCCAATACCGCCTTATTTTTGAGTTCCCTCAACTTTCTGAAATAAGGTCTCGTCTTTTCAGGGTCTTCAAAAAAAGGGGGCATGGTCATTAGTCCTTCAAGCTCTATGCTGTTCATCTCTTGTATTTTTTTGAGCAGAGGTATCAATTCCTCTCCGGATACGCCGTGTTTTGTTTCTTCTCCGGACAATTTTACCTGCACAAGCACTCTCTGTATCTTATCAATTTTTTCAGCCTGCCTGCTGACCTCTTCTGCAAGCCCGGCAGAATCGACAGTATGAATAACGTCAAACAACTGCACCGCGTATTTTGCCTTATTCTTCTGAAGATGTCCGATCAAATGCCATTCTATACTCAATCCCCCCATATTTGAAATCTTTTTCTGGGCCTCCTGCACTCTGTTCTCGCCGAAGGTCCTGATCCCGAGGTCCAGGGCTTCTTTTATTTTTTCAATTCCCACTGTTTTCGTGACAGCAATCAGTTTCACCTCATCAGGACTTCTGCCGGCGCTTATTGCAGCATGGTTCATTTTTTTGAGTAAGGCTGAAACCTTATCTATAAGCATTTGTAATTTATAGTAGAATCAATTTCAAATAAATTCAAGCGTAATCGCTGTCTGCGGTTTCCGGTTGTTATACGTACTGCAAACCTATATGTTATTATTATGTATGTTTCAGGGCGATTCGTTTAAGTTCTCGCTTAACAAGAAGCTTATCCTGATGATGTTCTTTCTGAGCTTTATCCTCATCGGCATGCTGCTGTTTTTTTATTCACAGTCCGAGCAGGACCTTTCGCGTGAAATACAGCGTCAGACCACGGAACTGACCAAGGCGATACAGATAGGCGTTGAGGAAGTAACTGGAACAGGAGCTACTGACGAGGCGCGGCTGTCTAAATATCTCACGAGCCTGAATGCCAAAGGGGTCAAGGAAATATCAATTATCAGTAATGAGCATGAAATAGTTGCAAGCACTAATCCATCGAAAATAGGGCAGTCTATGACTCACAAAAAAAAGGAGCTTATAATAAAGGCTGAATTGGGTGAACCGGTTTCAGCGGAAGAAGGCCACACCTATAATGTGATAATCCCGGTCATTGCAGGCGATACGCAATACGGATATGTTCACCTGAGGATCAACAGGGACGATTTTTCCGATATCCTCAGGGCCAATACGATTAAGAGAATTCTTGCAACCATCTTTGTCTTCGGGATCGGAATGATCATGATTGTGTTTTTCTCCAGGCGGTATACCCGCCCTATCCAGAGAGTAGTTGATGCGTCTATGAGGGTTGCCGCAGGCGACCTTAATCAGAGTATACCTGTACAGAGCAATGATGAAATCGGCAAGCTGTCCGACACATTCAACTTCATGGTGGCCAAACTCAGGGAAACCCGCACCCTGGAGGAGCGGCTGAGAGAGGCAGAACATCTCTCTGGACTGGGGCAGCTATCACGGAGTATGGCGCATGAAATAAGAAACCCCCTCAACTTTATCAGTCTGAGCGTCGATCATCTGGGGGAAAAATACAAGCCTGGCAGCATGGAAGATAAGGAGAGATTTGAGCATCTCATCAGCGGGATAAAGCAGGAGATACACAGGCTCAATAAACTGGTGACCGAGTTCCTCGACTATAGCCGGCCCTTCAAGCTGAATAAGCAACATGTGAGTTTCAGGGCGCTGCTGGAAGATGTGCTTGCCCTCATCTGGGCCAAGGCTGAAGCTGATCGCATAACCATTGTCAGGGACAACTCTTTGGACGCGGAGCTTTACGTGGACCCCGATCTTTTTAAATCCTGCATCCTGAATGTCATTGCCAACGCTTTTCATGCGATTGGGGCTGCACAGAGGGCCGGCGTACTCAGAATTAAAGAAGAGACAGTTAAAGATACCTTTGTCCTGACTATCAGTGATAACGGCAAAGGTGTAAGGCCCGAGGATATGGAAAAAATATTTGAGCCGTTCTTTTCTACGCGACAGGACGGGCTTGGGCTTGGGCTGCCGATGACCAGAAGGGTCATGGAAGAGCACGGGGGCAAAGTTGAGTTCAGCAGTATTTTGGGGGAGAAAAGCGAAGTAAAACTTATTCTTCCTTTAAGGAATGAGAAATAAATTTTAAAAGAGGAAGTATGGCTTCTATAGTGGTTATAGACGACGAACAGCGCCAGAGGGAAATAATAAAAACCATTCTTGACGATGAGGGATACGAAACGTTCACGGCATCTTCTGCCGAGGAAGGACTGGAGCTTGTAACGACCCTGACCCCGGATGTGGTGATAACCGACCTGAAGATGGGCGGTATGAGCGGGGTCCAGCTTCTCGATGTCTTGCCGGAAGAATCTCTCAAGCCGGCGGTTATTATTATGACAGCTTACGGCACTATTTCTTCTGCTGTGGAGGCAATCAAAAAAGGCGCTTTTGACTACCTTACAAAGCCCCTTGAAAAAGACGTAATCCTTCTCACCGTGAAGAAAGCGGCGGAAAGGATGCAACTGCTCAGGGACAATCTCAGATTGCAGGATGCGCTCTTCGGCAAATTTAAAATGGAAGGTATTGTGGGCAACTCCAAAAAGATGCAAGAGGTCATCGAAATAGCCAAAAAGGTGACTCCTACAGCGGTCACTGTTTTGATCTATGGAGAAAGCGGGACAGGGAAAGAGCTGATTGCAAAAGCAATACATTATAACAGCACACGAAGGACAAGCCCTTTTACCGCAATCAATTGTGCTGCTATCCCTGACAATCTTATAGAAAGCGAATTATTCGGTTATGAGCCAGGCGCTTTTACAGGCGCTGCCCACCGGAAGCTCGGGCTTTTCGAGACCAGTGACCGGGGCACGCTCTTTCTTGATGAAATAGCAGACCTTCCGCTCCTGACCCAAACAAAGATATTGAGGGTTTTTCAGGACAAGGAAGTAAGGAGACTCGGAGGGAAAGACAGCATTAGGGTGGATGTCAGGATAATAGCGGCAACCAACAAGAACCTTGAGAAAGAAGTCGCAAGGGGAAAGTTCAGGGATGATCTCTACTATCGGCTCAAGGTTGTGACCATTGAACTCCCTCCGTTGAGAGAACGAAAAGAGGATATTGCGGCTTTATCAAGGTTTTTTATTGATAAATACAATAAGGAATTCGGGAAAAAGGTCTCAGGACTGAGCGATGGGGCCATGAAGGCCATGATGGATTACCATTGGCCGGGAAACATCAGACAGCTTGAATTTGTTATTGAGCGGGCTGTCCTGATGGGTGATGGATATACAATAACAATTAATGATATCAGAAGCGAGCTGAGGCTTCCTTTTGAAAAAGGTTCTTTTGATTTTGAATTGCCTGATGACGGGATTAATTTTGAGGAGTTTGAAAAGGAACTCATAAAGAAAGCCATGATTAAATCAAACAATGTTGCGGCAAAGGCTGCGCGCCTGCTCGGCATGACTTATAAGACTTTCTGGTACAGACTCGAAAAGTTCGGTATCCAAAATATATCCTCAAATGAGGATATAACGCCTGAAAAAGGAACTAATTATTAAATAAATCGGCAGAGAGTGAAATTCGAAGACTGTTGGATTAAAGGATAATTCTTTTTTGTTTTGCCATATATATAGTATGTAGCTGATTTTGGCATAATGCTTGCTTTATACTTAATAAGTGATGTCAATTATTAAAAAAAAAGGAGGTGAACAAGAATGAAGAAAATAATGTCATTGGTAATAGCAGTTCTCTTTGCTTTGGGAATGTCAGCAGTAACTTTCGCAGCTGATGCAACAGCACCGGCAGCAGAAAAGGCTCCTATGGTTGAGAAGAAGGCTGACGAGAAGAAGGCTGAAGAGAAGAAGCCGGCTAAGAAGGCCAAGAAGGCCAAGAAGGCTAAGAAGGCTAAGACAGAAGAGAAGAAGGCTGAAGAGCCAGCAGCAAAATAGAGTAATCTCTTTATTTTATGTCATGAAGGGCAGGTGCTCACGGTTAGACCAACACCTGCCCTTCTTTATAAGTAATTCAATTTAAGGTGGACGCATTATGAAAAAGCTATTTTTATATGTAATTTGCTTTCTTGCTTTTTCTACCTTTATCTGCAGCGCACTTGCTGCCGATAAGGTCAGGATTAAACTTATCTCAGGAGATGTTGTGACTGTTGATGCTGCTGTTAAGACGCTGACTGTAAAGGGAAAGAAGGCTGAAGTCGTTATTACAGTGGATGATAAAACAGCTGTGAAGATGGACAAGGAAAAGAAAACTCTTGCTGACATTATAGTGGGCGATAAGGTAACGGTGAAATATGCTGGAACCGAGGGAAAGAATGTCGCGCGCTATATTCATATTAAAACGGCAAAGGCCTCGAAAAAAGGCTCCGATCCCGCAAAGCAGGCTGAACCCGCTAAATCAGCGCCAAAATCCGGCAATTAAGCTTGCACAACAAGATAGGGTTGTAAAGCCCCTCTTTTTTGACCTTGTCCATTTGTATAAGATAAAATATTTAGAGGAATACTTGAATGATTAAAATCCAGCTTGCAGATCGTGTCAAGAGCCTGCCCCCTTATCTTTTTGCTTCTATTGACAAGATGAAACAGGGCGCTATTTCAAAAGGAGTTGATCTAATAGATCTCAGCATCGGAGATCCTGATATTCCCACACCCGGAAATATAATCGAGGCCATGAAAAGAGCACTGGATAAACCCTCGCACCATAGGTATCCCTCGTATGAAGGAATGTTGTTATACAGGGAAGCTGTTGCAGGTTGGTACAGGCAACGGTTTAATGTAGACCTGGATCCTAAAACAGAAGTCATTTCGCTCATTGGTTCCAAGGAAGGTATCGGGCATATCCCCCTGGCTTTTATCAATCCCGGAGATGTTGTGCTTGTGCCCTCACCCGGCTATCCTGTTTATCCGGCAGGGACAGTTTTTGCCGGCGGCGAGCCATACATTATGCCTCTCAGGGAGGACAACAATTTCCTTCCGGACCTCAGCGCGGTTCCGGATGCAATCTGCAAACGTGCGAAATTGATGTTTCTTAATTACCCTAATAATCCGACCGCTGCGTTGGCCCGGAAAGACTTTTTTGAGACAGCGATCGCCTTTGCTGAAAAGCATGACATTATAATCTGCCATGATGCCGCATATTCCGAAATATATTATGACGGTAAAAAACCGATGAGCTTTCTCGAAGTTGATGGAGCCAGGGAGGTGGGCATGGAATTTCATTCGCTTTCCAAGACCTACAACATGACGGGCTGGAGAATTGGTTTTGCAGCGGGGAATAGGGATATAATCTCAGGGCTCGGGAAAATAAAGACAAACCTTGATTCGGGCGTTTTTCAGGCAATACAGGAGGCAGCAGTTGAAGCGCTTAAAACAAATGAAAACGTGTTGTCCGGGATCAGGAACACCTATCAGGAACGAAGGGACATATTATTTAACGGACTTGTCAGATTGGGATTCCAGCTTAAAAGACCCGAGGCGACTTTTTATATCTGGACCAAGGTCCCTTCCGGTTTTGATTCTACTGCCTTTGTAGCGCATCTTCTTGAAAAAACAGGCGTGCTGGTGACACCCGGGGTCGGCTTCGGAGCGCCGGGCGAGGGGTATATACGTTTTGCCCTCACAACGTCGGTGGAAAGAATTCAAGAGGCACTGGACAGGATACAAACCGCGTTATAGCGTCGCGCGACAGGTTTAAGATGGCGACAGTGTATATCGGAATCGGATCGAATATTGGGGACAGAAGGGCCAACTGCCTGCATGCTGTAAAGCAGATGAACGACAGCGGCATTGTGGTTAAAAAAGAATCCTCACTTTATGAGACCGGGCCGTGGGGAATGAAAGAACAGCCCCTGTTCATAAATATGGCGGTAATTGCTGAAACAGAACTGTCTCCGGAACGCACGCTGGCTGCCCTTAAATGTATTGAGAAGAAAATGGGAAGGCAGGAGGCGGTGCGCTGGGGGCCGCGCTGCATCGATCTCGACATCCTTTTTTATAACGATAGTATTATTACTGAAAAGGATATCTGCATTCCTCACCCGTTACTTCACCAGAGAGAGTTTGTGCTTCTTCCTCTTTGTGAAATAGCGCCTGATAAATGGCAT
>JBEKJD010000009.1:0-21491 GCA_050011415.1 Dissulfurispiraceae bacterium
AGTATTCCCAACACTATATATATAACAAGAATTGCCACTACAAGCAGGACCCATAACCCTTTCGTGGACGACTGGAAGGCCTGGGTATTACCCTGGAAGCTCGTGCTTATAGTCTGGGGGAGATATGAACGGGCAAGCTTTTCGACAATGCCCACAGCTTCGCCCAATGCTACGCCAGGTCTGAGGTTGAAAGAAATAGTCACGGCAGGCAGCTGACCCAGATGGTTCACGCTAAGCGGGCCTACTCCATTTTCCAGTTTTGCCACAGCACTGAGCGGTACCAGCTGATTGTTCGATGAGTGAACATAGAGCAGTGAAAGAGCGGACGGGTCTGTCTGGTACCGCGGTTCAAGCTCCATAATGACCTGGTACTGATTGTTGGGCGCAAAAATAGTCGAAATCTGTCGGGTCCCGTATGCCGTATATAGGGCATCTTCGATCTGGGTTGCACTAACGCCGAGGGCGGCAGCCTGGTCCCTGTCTATATTTAAATTTACCTGCGGGTTCTTGATCTGCAGGTCGCTGGTGACGTCCTGAAGCTGCGGGTTAGCACGCATTTTGGCCTCAAATTCAACGGCCCGCCGGTAAAGATCGTCGGTATCCGGACCCTGCAGGGTAAATTGATACTGGCTTTTTGTAAGCTGCCCGCCGATGCGGATCGGCGGGAGGTTTTGCATAAACATCTGGATTCCCGGCACCCTGGCCAGTTTGGGCCTTAATTCCTGGATTATTTCATCAGCGCTCAATTTCCGCTGCGCGAAAGGTTTCAGCCGCATGAAAATCCGCCCGGTGTTATTGGCGGTATTCGGGCCCCCGGCCCCTATGCTCGACATATAGGCCTCAACATTGGGGTCCTCACGTACGATAGCTGCCAACGCCAGTTGGTGCTTCTTCATATCATCAAAGGAAATCCCCTGCTGTGCCTCGGTGAAAGCAAAAATAGACCCCGTATCCTCGGTGGGAAGAAACCCCATCGGCATTTTCATGAAAAGGTAGGCCGTCACGAAAATCAGCAATATTGAAGTTATCATTACGCTGCGCCTGTGGTGCAGGACCCGCTTAAGACTCCAATCGTATACCTTGAGCATTCCATCAAAAAATTTCTCCATGGCCATATATAATTTCCCATGCCTGACTTCCCCCTGCGGCCGGAGAAACCTGCTGCAAAGCATTGGCGTAAGACTCAGGGACACAAATCCTGATATCAAAATAGCCATGCTTATCGTTACCGCAAATTCGTGGAGAAGACGTCCCAGAATACCCCCCATAAAAAGTACAGGGATGAAAACCGCGACAAGGGAAAGCGTCATGGAAAGAATGGTAAAACCTATTTCCCTCGAACCCCTCAGTGCGGCGTCGTGTACGCTCTCCCCTTTTTCCATATGACGCACGATGTTTTCAAGCATGACTATCGCATCGTCCACGACAAACCCCACTGAAAGAGTTAACGCCATAAGCGAGAGGTTGTCCAGACTGAACCCCATAAGGTACATTGCAGCAAAAGTGCCGACTATAGACATGGGCAGTGCAAGACTTGGAATAATCGTTGCAGAGACATTGCGCAGGAAAAGAAAGATTACCATTACAACAAGTCCAATCGTCAGGAACAGGGTGAATTTGACATCACTTACAGAATTGCGGATTGATGCCGAGCGGTCGTAAAGTATATTGAGGGCCACCGATGCAGGCATCTGAGCGCGGAACTTGGGCAGCAACGCCTTTATAGAATCCACCACCTCGATGGTATTAGTGCCGGGCTGCCGCTGTATCGCAAGAATAATCGCGCGGGTCCCGGTATACCAGCTGGCAACCTTATTATTCTCGACATCATTTATGACGTTTCCAAGCTCATACAACCGCACCGGGTTACCGTTGCGGTAAGCAACGATTAGCGGGCGGTACCCTGCCGCATCAAGGAGCTGGCCGTTGGCCTCTATGGTATACGCCCGGTTAGTCCCGTTCAGGGTCCCTGTGGGGAGATTTACGTTGCCGTTCTGTACAGCCGCTGAAATTTCGTCAATCCCTATCCCCCTGGAGGCAAGGGCGCTGGGATCAAGTTGCGCGCGGACTGCAAATTTCTGAGAGCCGAATATCTGCACCTGAGCAACACCGCTTATCATGGAGACACGCTGCGCGATCATTGTATCCGCATACTCATTGACAGCGGAAAGCGGCAGCGTCGGCGAACTGAGTGCGAGATAGATGACCGGCTGGTCGGCAGGGTTGACCTTCTGGTAAGTGGGCGGCACCGGCATATTCTGCGGGAGGAGGGGACCCGCCTTGGCGATCATGGCCTGCACATCCTGAGCAGCTCCATCGAGATTCCTGCTTAGATTAAACTGGATCGTGATCTGCGTGGTACCCAATGCGTTGACAGAATTCATAGAATCCACTCCGGCAATTGTAGAGAACTGGCGCTCAAGGGGTGTAGCCACTGACGAGGCCATTGTTTCAGGGCTTGCACCCGGGAGGCTTGCCGTAACCAGTATTGTAGGGAAATCCACATTGGGCAGATCGCTGACCGGCAGTAGACGATACCCCATGAACCCGAACAGAAGAATGGCAAACATGACCAGAGTAGTCATGATAGGCCGGCGTATAAATATTTCGGCGATATTCATTATTGCGCTACCTTTATCTCCACTTTTGCGCCGGGGATGAGACGGAGTTGCCCATCGGTAACCACCTGTTCGCCGGGAGCAACGCCCTTATCAATAACGCTTTCACTGCCGACGGTCATACTCACTGCAACAGGCCGCATTTCAACAGTTGCATCACTCCTTATCACAAATACATACTGACCCTGTTGTCCTGTCTGAATGGCCTGGGAAGGCGCCACAATAGCATTGGGCCTTGTGGTAAGATTCAATGTAACATTGACGAACTGTCCGGGCCAGAGCCGTCTGTCACTGTTTGCAAAGGTGGCTTTGAGCCGTATTGTGCCTGTCGTCCTGTCTACCGAATTGTCGATAAAAGTGAGTTCTCCCTGCAGCGGGATCCCATCGCTCTGAGGGAAAGAGGCAATCACTTTGAGCCGTTCTCCGGCAGAGTATTTTTTGATCTCTGCCAGGCGCTGCTCGGGCACGTTGAAACTAACATAAATTGGTTGTACCTGGTTGATAGTAACAATGGTTTTATCATTCTCTTTGATAATATTGCCCTGGTGGACCAGCAGGTTCCCTGTGCGGCCTGTGATGGGAGAGTATATGAAGCAGTAAGTCAACTGGAGCCGCGCATTTTCGACAGCAGCTTTATCAGCCTTGACTGTAGCTTCCAGCGCATCGGCATTAGTCCGCATCTGATCATAATCAGCCTGTGATACATAGCCCTTTTTTACCAATTCCTGATAACGCTGCTCCTGCTGACGCGCATTGTTCAGCTGTGCCGTATCCCTTACGAGATTTGCTTCAGCCTGTTTGAGCGCAGCCTCGAAAGGACGCGGATCAATAGTAAAGAGGATATCACCCTTGTTGACGTCCTGGCCCTCTTTAAAATGAACGAGCACAAGCTGCCCCCCTATGCGGGAGTTGACTTCAACAGTTGAATAAGCTTCAACATTACCGATTGCAGTCAGTTGCACAGGAACATCCTTCAGGACAGCAGCAGCAGCAAGCACCGGGACCGGCTTAGGCATCATCTGCTTGCCCTTCGCCCCGGAAGAGCACGAGACGAGAAAAAAAAGTATTGTAAAAAAACAGATGACGCTGGAAAACAGAGACGCGGAGACACGGAGACACGGAGACGCGGCGAAACAGACCTGACTTTGCCTTGTCTTGCCGTTCCCCCGCGTCCCCGTGTCCCCGCATCCCCGTGTCATAATCTTCTCAGTGTCCCCGCATCGCCGTATCATTATTTTAGCTGTGTCCCCGCGTCCCTGTGTCATCAGTCCCATCCTCATCATCTCTCCCCCATTGCTTTTAATAAGCCTGCGTGGGCCACATTATAATTGGTCAACGCCTGGATATATGCCAATTTTGCATTGCTGTATGTCAACTGGGCATCAGTCACTTCTATAGGATTTCCCACACCCGCAGCATAACGCCCGTTAGCAATGTCAAGGTTCTCCGTGGCCTGCCTTACAGCGAGATCGGCAGTAGCGATGCTATCTTCATATTGCTTCATGTTAAGATATGACTGCTGGACATCAAGCACTACGCTCTGCCTGAGGACCTCCTCATTGGCCCGTGCCACATTCAGGTTCGCCTCAGCCTCTTCAACCTGGCGCGTTGTCAAAAAACCATTGAAGATCGGCACAGACAGGGCCACGCCTATATTCCATCCGCTTTCGAGAGGAAAATTTGTTCCCGCCCAATTATAGGCAGCGTTGCCGGTCAATGCCGGATAGTATCCTGTTTTTACAAGCGATACATTTTCTTCGGCTGCCTGCCTTCGCAAGATCAGTGATCGAATGTCGGGCCTGTTCGCCATTGCTCTAGCAAGCGCATCATCAAGAGTTAACTCGTATTTGTTAAATGCAAGCGTATCCCCGATAGTGTATGCAGGGGCATCGGGAACTCCCATCGCATTATTCAGGTTCACCCTGGCTATCTTGAGCGCATTATCGGCTGTTATGAAGTTTAACTGCGCATTGCTCAAATTGACCTCGGCTGTTATTACGTCATATCTCGGCTTCGTGCCGACATCGAAAAAACCCCTGGCCTGCTCAAGGTGCTGCTGGTATTGACGGATTGATTCCTCTGCAACATCCCTGTTTCTGGCCGCCTGGAGTACCCCGTAGTATGCCTGCTTTACATTCAGGACAATCTGCACTTTAGTGGTCTCAAGGTCGGAGTTGGCTGAATCGAGATTAAACCTCTGTATTTTCACCTGTGAAGAGGTCTTCCCGAAGTCGTATATATTCTGGGAAAGCGTAAGGCTGCTCGTATACTGGTCGAAGGAGTTTGCTGTGCCGCTTGGGGAGGGGCAGCTCGAAATGATGCCGGAAGAGCTGCTACATAGCCCTGATATTTTGCTGTAACCGCCTGATGCTCCTATCTGGGGATAATAATTTGACTGTGCCTGGCCCACCCTGCTGCGGTTCACCTCTACCGAGTAATAAGAGGAAATAATGGAAGGCTGCCTTAGAAGAGCGACCTGGATACAGCGGTCGAGATTGAGCACTTCTCCTGGTTTAATAATTTCTTCACCCTGCGCACTAAGCGACTGGCCCGGAAACTGAACTGCTGCCAGAATTACCGCGATACAAATAATTATAGATCGTAACTTTCTCAATTCCCCTTCCTCTCATCTTCCACGTATTCAGAAGCCAGGTCGATGCCCATGGCATACATAAAAGCGCCGTGCGCCCTTCTCAGTTCATATTCCGCCCTGTAATAATTGGTTTCAGCAATTGTAAGCAGCGTTATGGCATCGAGCACGTCCGTCGCAGTGCCGACCCCGTCACGGTAACGCGCCTTGTTGATTTTAAGATTCTCCTCGCCCTGTTTTACAGCGTCCCTGGTCACCTCTATACGCTCAGCAGCGTTTTTCATATCAAGCCAGCTTTTTTCAACATCCAGTTTTATATCGTCCGCAAGCTTCTGCCGCTGCTCATAAAGCTGCTCTCTCTGATAATCGATTTTCGCGATCTCCGCCTTTGTACTGCCGCCATTGAAGATATTAAAATTGAGACCCAGCGTGAACGTCCAATCTTCATCATGGAGCAGATAGCGGTTTGCAGAGTAATTGTACCCTCCATCGGCAACAATTTTAGGGAAGTATTCAGACCTCCTGGAAGCTTTTTCAAGTTCGTTTATCTTTAATTCACGATCAATGGTTTTCAGCTCGATGCGCCGGCTTTCAGCAAGTTCCCACGCCTTATCAATGTCAACCGTTATGTGCGGCCCACCGGTCAAATCTGCGACCCTCACCGGATTTTTCAATGGCAAAGACAATATATTATTAAGCCTGGAGGCATTGATCGCCCTCATATTCGTTGTTGTTAAAATACGCTGTTGCGCATCGGAAAGCCGCACCTCTGCCTGAAGGAGATCGTTCCTGGTTATGACCCCCTCTTTGTAAAGGTTGCGCGCCGTTTCCAGGTGAGACATCAGCCGCTCAACCTCCCGCTCCCCGACCAGTTCCATCTTTTCCGTCTCAAGGAGGTCGAAGTAAGTAATAATGAAATCAAGGGCTACGACATTCTTCACTCTATCAATGTTCAATGTCGCAGTATCAAGAGCAGCAGAGGCAGCCTCGTAGCGCGACGACCGATCGCCAAAATCATACAGCACCTGATGAACATCAAACCCGTAAGAGAGTGTACTCTTGTTCCCCTCCGGTACAGAATAAGGCCCGAAGATAGCT
Source organism: Dissulfurispiraceae bacterium (assembly GCA_050011415.1). Lineage (GTDB taxonomy): Bacteria > Nitrospirota > Thermodesulfovibrionia > Thermodesulfovibrionales > Dissulfurispiraceae > JADFXI01. Next base: position 6,307 of record JBEKJD010000009.1, read on the forward strand.
ACCAGTTGATTTGAGAGAAATGTCTGGCTCATCGAGGCATTGATGCTCGGCATATATCGTGCACGTGCAATCATGACATCTGCTGATGAAACATCCCTTCCCCGCGATGCTATCTTTATAAGCCGGCTGTTTTCAGTGGCAAGCTTGATACCCTGACCCAGTGTCATTATTGCCGGATGTTCTTCTGCTCCGCGAGAGGCTTCTGCTACGGACGGGGTTTCCGCTCCGCAAAGGGCAGGAAGCAACATTGACGGTATGGTACAAAGCAACAAAAGTGCGCTGCATGCTATGCCCCTTCCCTTATTCATTTCACTGTCCCCCTCGCAAATATATCAACATACGCCATGATTGTAGCGTCGAGTCCGATCGACCTGTATCTCTTGCGCATAAGGAACTCCTCTGCATGAAAATAGGAATAGAACATGCCGAAAAAAAGCCTGGCGGCATACTCGGTATCGAAGTCCCTCAGAACGCCTTTTTTCTGCATCCCTGAAAAGTAAAGCGCAAGCACTTTGTGCACTTCATCGGTGAATGAATGGTGGATCTTGTGTATCTTTTCAGGATAACGCTGCATCTCCGCATGAATGATCTTTATGATGTCCTTACGGCGCATAAGCGCCTCGAAGAATCTCTTTGCAATCACCGCCAATGCGGTCTCATAAGCCATTTCCATGATTTCAGGCAATAGCCCCCTCAACTCGGGCAGAAAGGAATAGGTTTTTAAAGTTTCCTCAAAAAGCTTTTGCTTCGAAGGAAAATACCTGAAAAGCGTAACCTCTGCAATGCCGGCTTCCCCGGCAATCTTTCGCGTAGTCGCGCCGAGATAACCCTCTTTTGAAAAAAGTCTTAATGCGGTCTCAAGTATTTTGCCCCTCGTCGGGTGCAGTTCCTCTGTATGATGCATACTCAAACACACTCCAAAAAGTCGCCGGGCCTCCCGGCAAATTCTAATGTAAGCGCTTACTTACATCGATTAATTTACAGCAAAAAAACAGGTATTGTCAACACACAATTGCACACTATCTTTGCACTTTTTATTGCTATGCTATAAAGTAATACCCGAAACCAGGGATAAGGAGAACACTCTGGCGAATTGCTCAGGGTTGGTAACCGTTCTTAGCGAAATGGCGCGTTAAACAGCCGTGACTGTTTGAGCCCCGAAGGGGTGAGTTTCACGGCTGTAGCAAAATTAGCTTAGAACGGTCAACACTGAGCACCTGAGCAGAAGAGTGGTCTCCTTATCGCTGGTTTCGGGTAATATATTAATATTTTTTGTGAGGCTGCAATGATTACTTTTGCCGTCAGCGAAGAAAAGAACAGATGGCTGCAGAAAAAAATGGAGGAACTCGGTATATCGGAGAATGACATCCTTGAGCAATTCATACGATCTTCCGGGAAAGGCGGGCAGCACGTTAACAAAACGTCCACCTGCGTTTACCTCAGGCACAAAGCAACCGGCATAGAAATAAAGTGCATGGAGGACCGAAGCCAGTCCGTGAACCGCTTCCTCGCCCGTCGCCAACTTGCAGAAGCAATCGAGCAGTTGTCCGGCAAACCGACAGCTAAAGACACCGAACGGGAACGGATAAGAAAACAAAAATCAAAGAGCAGGAAAAGATCGCTTACAAAATACAGAAGCGTGTGAGCGTTTTGACGCACGTTTCAATCAACCCACGCCCCTGCACGGGGGGCGACACGGTGACAGGCATTGATAAGAGACTCGTGAGGAATGACGCGCTCCACACCCTTTGCCAGGTAAAGCGAAAGTTCAGCGTATGACTTGATGCTCAAGGTTTTTTCTATCCTTTCCGGCCACTGCCCAACCCTTGCGCGCAGCGTGTTTGCTCTCATGCAATCCCTTTCGTATTATTCCGGAGGGTAATTTCAGTCCATGACAAAATGTCACGACTTCGCTTCCTTCTTTTTGAGTCTTTGTTTCATTTTCCTCCAATATGCTCCTGCATCGGTGCTCTCTTGTAAGCGCCCCACATACGTCTACGATAGAATACCACCATTCGCTGTTATGAAGCATACGCGTCGGTTCATCCCCGCGCTTGCGGGGAACATAACAATGCCCGAAAACTCACATGCAACCAAGACGGTTCATCCCCGCGCTTGCGGGGAACATCTCTTCTGTAAATTCGCCATTTGCTTACCGTCCGGTTCATCCCCGCGCTTGCGGGGAACATGTGGTATAGTTACTGTATACCCGGTCATAGTCCGGTTCATCCCCGCGCTTGCGGGGAACATTGCTTTAGATTTGGCTTGTGTTGCTATACCCCCGGTTCATCCCCGCGCTTGCGGGGAACATATGCAGGATAGATTCTGGAAGCAATTTTCGTTCGGTTCATCCCCGCGCTTGCGGGGAACATTGGGTTGCCAGTTGTTTTACTGTACCGTGGCACGGTTCATCCCCGCGCTTGCGGGGAACATGGCTGCTCAATGGATTCTTTCTGCTCACCCCACGGTTCATCCCCGCGCTTGCGGGGAACATACACGTCATAGGCGTGCATTGAGATTTACACGCGGTTCATCCCCGCGCTTGCGGGGAACATGTGACCGGCAGCCTGAGTCCGACATAATCCATCGGTTCATCCCCGCGCTTGCGGGGAACATATTTGTGGGGCGTTACGGGGCATTTACCGCAGCGGTTCATCCCCGCGCTTGCGGGGAACATAATACCAGGGGCAGGTCATCAACTGGGTTGGCCGGTTCATCCCCGCGCTTGCGGGGAACATAGCGTGTCTCTCACCACGCCTGTCATGCAGGGCGGTTCATCCCCGCGCTTGCGGGGAACATAAGTATAGAGTAACCTTTGTAAATTCGCCGTCCGGTTCATCCCCGCGCTTGCGGGGAACATGCGGGGCTTTGGAGTCTTCTGTGAAGCGTCACCGGTTCATCCCCGCGCTTGCGGGGAACATCGCTACGCCGCTATCAGCGACAACTGTTACGACGGTTCATCCCCGCGCTTGCGGGGAACATCTGTTCTGCCATAATTCCAGTCGGCCAATGATCGGTTCATCCCCGCGCTTGCGGGGAACATTACAACTTGCCGGTTAGTAATGAGCATCCCCCCGGTTCATCCCCGCGCTTGCGGGGAACATAATACAACAAGAAAACAAATATGATAGACGTACGGTTCATCCCCGCGCTTGCGGGGAACATCCACAAGCAAACCGGCATCATGCTATGCACGTCGGTTCATCCCCGCGCTTGCGGGGAACATATGGGGGGCAAGGGGTAGGCTATTAAAGCATGCGGTTCATCCCCGCGCTTGCGGGGAACATCTATCATTAAATTGCAAGCCATGGCGAAAGAACGGTTCATCCCCGCGCTTGCGGGGAACATGAGGGTTGGGTCGGTTAGTATAGATGTCCACACGGTTCATCCCCGCGCTTGCGGGGAACATAATAAAGCGGACTACAAGGAGGGTTTAAAATGCGGTTCATCCCCGCGCTTGCGGGGAACATGCACGCTTATTGCTATTATATATCATTATATTCGGTTCATCCCCGCGCTTGCGGGGAACATGGGTTTTGCAGGAATTCAAATTAATATCAATACGGTTCATCCCCGCGCTTGCGGGGAACATCCTGTCTGCATTTGCCCGTCGCCCGCGCAATTCGGTTCATCCCCGCGCTTGCGGGGAACATTGCGCGGGTAACTGTAGTCCAAAACCTTCCGACGGTTCATCCCCGCGCTTGCGGGGAACATATTAATCGCCGCCGCCCCTGAGCTTTTGGAGGCGGTTCATCCCCGCGCTTGCGGGGAACATACACAAACGGCCAGGTTAATATCATTTATCCTCGGTTCATCCCCGCGCTTGCGGGGAACATCCGTGGCTGCAACCTGCGCTACCTTGCGGTGCCGGTTCATCCCCGCGCTTGCGGGGAACATGGGTAAAAAAGCCCGCTACTTACGGCATAAGGCGGTTCATCCCCGCGCTTGCGGGGAACATACTTCTCGTAACCGTTTGTTTTTAAGTCGCGTTTTCAAAGAGCAAAAAACTACCGATAGTTTTGAGTGTTAAGATAACGCCTCCGGCATCTCCGTTGCCGCCCCAATTTCAGGCAAAAAGGATACGAGTTTAATGCCGTCCAACTCAACAGGAATGCGCCGATTAGTCCCTAATGTCGTAAAATCGAACCCAGATTCGGTATTCGTGCTCCATGCCATCACAGCGCTACCGTCCTCGATGCCTTTTATGATGTTGTCCCATATCATCTCCCGTACGCGACGCGAAACCTTGCCAACATAAACGCCGGCCCGCACTTCAAGCAGCCATATAGCCAACCTGCCGCGAAGTCGCGGAGGAACGTTCTCAACCACGATGACCAGCATCGCCTATGCCCTCCTTGTTGGGGATTGCGGGTTGCACCGCTTCGGGAGGCGGTTGCGGAACATCTATTTCCCCAGCGGCCAATACCTGCTCGATAATCGGGATTATACGATGAAGCAGCCTTGATTGCCGGAATGCGTCACGGCAGGCAAGCCGAACCTCGCGTTCAGGGTTCTTCGGATTTTTCGCAGCCACCCTGAAGGCCACCGGGACAACCGTCTCGAACTTAAAGATGTCGGCGATATCGTAGACAAAAGACTGCGGCTTACCCGTATGGATAAAGCCAACTGCCGGAGCATAGCCTGCCGCAAGAATAGCCGCCTCGCAGATGCCGTAAATACAGGCAGTCGCAGAGCTGAGACAACGGTTAGGCATATCCCCGCTCTCCCACTCGTCATAATCGTAATTGCGGGTCTTCCACTGAACTCCGAACTGTTTGGCAAGGAGTTCATACATTTTCCTGACCCGCACTCCTTCTATGCCGCGCAATTGCTCAATGCTCCGTTTTTCAGGAGGGGCCTCCTTAAAGCGAAGCGCATACATTTTTCGCACGACCTTCAGCCGGGCCTCATCATCAAGTGCCAGTTTTGCCTGATAAAGAAGCCTGTCGGCCCGCGCTCCGCCCGGCTGTCCCGAAGCATAGAGCCGCACCCCTGCCTCGCCGATCCAGACAAGCAGTGTCCCGACGCGCGATGCAAGCGTCACCGCCGCATGGGCGACACGCGTGCCCGGCTCCAGCATAAGGCAGGCAACACCGCCTATGGGGATATGAGTGCGGACGCCTGTCTTGTCCACAACAACAAATGCACCGTCAAGTACGTCCAGATTGCCCTTTTCAAGAAAGATCACCGACACACGGTCCTTCATGGGGATAGGCTTCAATGGCGGAAGGATAGGTTCGCTCATTTCTCGTTCCTCTCCAAACGTTTTCGGCTCTCCGGCTCAGTCAGATAGTTCTCGTGGGATACAACCTTTTTACCTGTTTTCTTTTCAAGGTCTTTACGTGCCTTCCCCGCAACTCCTCCGCCTTTACGAGCAGCCTGTTTGCTTTCATGAAACCCCTTTGCATTATCAACCCGCGTTATTTCAGTTGTTGCCGCCTCTCCGAGCATGGAGAAGATCAGCTCAAGGTCGGTCATGTGGTCTCTAAGATTTTCTCGTTTCAGTCCTTTTATCTTCTTGTGTTTGCCCGGCGTAATACCGAAAGCGGCCTTTGCGATTTCAGCAGTTAGTATCTCGTATTCCCTTTTCTCTTTCACTTCCCTCTTTTTCCACTCATCAGTCAGTTCCTCACGGATCGCGATTCCGCGCATACGCTTCTCGATCCAGTCGTCGGAATACCCTTTTGCCTTGTATAAAGCCCTTGTCCTCTGTGTACCCAGTTCCGGGTTTTCGATCTCCTGCACCCGCTCATAGCCGACTTTCGCCAGCCAGCGCTTAAAGGGCTCGGCCTTGGGGGATGGGATGGATTGGATAATGCGAAAGACGACTTCGGCATTGGCACAATCGGTCACGTATTTTTTCCCATCAGCAGCGAGTAATTTCAGTCCGTGACAAAATGTCACGACCTCACTTCCTTCTTCTTTAAGTCTTTGCTTTAACTTCCGCCAGTATGCACCGGCATCGGGACTTTCTGTTAGCGCCCCACATACATCAACGATAGAAAACCACCATTCGTTGTTATGAAGAGTCCGCCTAATTTGTTTGCCTTTAAAAACTGCTAATTGTGTATTCGTCATTTAGCCTCCTGTTTCGATACTATCAATCATACTCTTATGACCAGCATAAGCCCGCATCTGAAGGCCTTAGCAGGGCCGCCCTGCATCGCACGCGCACTAACTCCCATGCCGAGTTATCACTCTTCTGGGCGAAAACATCCTTCGATCAGAAGCAAAGGAACCCGGCCTGTCTGGCAGTGAATCCTTTCCTTCTGAAAAGGTTTCGACATCTTCCTGCCGGGTTAAGGACTCTATCGATGCTTCGCCGATAAGCAGCTTTACTGCTTCTTCCTTCGTATCCTGCAGCCCTGCTAATATAGGGGCAGAAGGTATGCACGTCTTTCGACCAAGCCAAAGGCCCCAAACAGGATCTTCAAGCTTTTTAGAGATTCTTTCTAATAGATCGACATTCCCGCTGAGAATAATTCCGAATGAAGCATCGGTCAAGTACTGACGGTGTGTAATATGACAATCCTTCATTTTGCCGTCAGCAGTTTTCGTGTTCTGCACTGTATGATAGTCCTGCAACCGCCTGACAGCCAAAGTTTTTCTTGAGCCATTACGAGGAATTGCTATAGCCGTCATTTTTACGCCTTCAAATTCAGCAAGAAACGCCGCTTCTTTTTCGCCGCCCCGTTCATACCCGAGTGCAGCGCAGCACATCCCGGCAATGGCGCTCTTTGTCGGCATCAGGCCGGTATTGCGCCGATTGTATTGGCTGTCAAATCCCCAGGACTGAAGTGGACCTTCTAAGCGAAGGGCAAGATATTTAATATCAGACAACATGCGTCACCACCTCATTAAGGAAAGCCGTCAGACCTATATCTGGAATAGCTTTTTCGAACACCGCTTCGATGTCCCAAGTTTCTTTGAGCTTCAAGTATTCCGACTTAAGAAGATCGACCGATTTCGCAGAATACCCCGATGAAGAGCGTACAGGGTTCTCGAAAGCGTTTATCAGTTGGATTGGGTGACCTTTCACACGTACTACACCGAATACATAAACCGGAAGAGTATTTCCGTTCATGGTGTTTTTGCGTGCTCCTGGAATGGCCTTGATTGTCGCCTCAAGGAAGGTGCGCACTATGCTCTTGCGTTCTTCGCTGCTTAAGCTGCCAAGATGCCACGCATCAGCAAGCATATCGAGATTAAGAGCCGCAAAGCGGTAGTAAGTAGCAGAATTGAATTCCAGTGTGCCGGTCATGCCTGCGCCAGACTCCTCTTTTGGCTGGAGGTCATCGACAGCTGCAAAAAAATCTATCTCATTATCTGCTTTGTGAGTCGAGAGCGCATGCGAGAACATCGATGCAGCTTCGACTGTCAGAGAGTGATCATTGGCAACCATGCGCCCAAAAATCGAGATGTCGGCGGCATCCTTCAATGATTTAGCATCAACTGACTTAAGGGCTTTTTTTACATCCTTAGTGTCGGCATAAGCCTTAGCAAGCGTTTGAAGTTCAAGCGGAGACATGAAATATAGGGTTGTAGACTTAACCTTGTCAGTAGATTTGGCGTCGAGCTTCACCAATGCATCAATAATCTTCTTTGCGCCATCTTCAGCATCAACATCTGGTAGACCAGCAGTTTTCATTTCTTTGAAAAGGAGATTAAACATCAACCGGGTCCGCTCACCTTTGAAGTACTGAGGGGCAATCTCCTTTGCCATCTCACGGATCGCCCGCTTCCATGACTGGCTTGATACTCGCGCCCGCTGGACACCGCCGAAGATAGCCGTCTTTGGTGAATTGAGGTCGTCACGATTAAGAGAGGCGACAGGGACTGACTGGATGATGTGAAGTTCAAGATGTTTCATGCTATTTCTCCTTATATTTTGTAGTAGTTACAGGTTAATTGGCGCAAGCAGCAGCAGTCCGAAACCGAAGCCCTTGGCGCTACCGATGCCTGCTTGATAGGTTTCGATAAATTGCTCTCGATCAGTAACTTCAAGAGTGCCACGAAACTGGACGCCTCCATGATAACCAGACTGACCTTTCTTGCGAAAATGACTTTCTACCATCGGACTGATTTCAAGCGGTCTTTCTTCTACAATACGAAATCCGCCAGGTACGTCTTTCCCGGTGTCTTTATCACGACATCTCACTTCGCCTTTGCGTACAAGCCATGCGCGCAGCTCATCCGGTTTTACAAGTGGCACTCGTTTTCCACGTTTCCGGTTTCCATTCGGTTGCAACATGGGCTCGCCCTTGGAGTCTTTCTGCACGGCAGCCTTCACCGGATTGGCCCTCAGATCAAAGACATAGTAACGATGTATTAGAAATGAGGCGGCAATCTCCTTGAGGGCAAAGCCATCAGGCGGACACCATTGTGGGCGAACAGGTTTTCTCTCGGCCATGACCCATAGTTTGAATGCACCTTCAAGCGTATCAATTCGGGTAAGAAACCCGATTTCTGTCCGCTTCTGATCTGGAACATTTGGGAAACAATCCCACAGCTTTTTGTGCCAGACGTAGCTGTCCAAAACACCTTCAGTACGAGCTATTTCCGCTTCAACTTCAAGACGTGCAAGCCAGCTCATACATCCTCCTCAGAAGCAGGTGCTGAGCCCTGCGTCCAGAATGAAGCAGCCCATTCAGTCTTTGTCCTGTCATTCCATCGTTTCAGATCAGTTGCAAGCTGCTCGTAGTTGACCGGCACTCCCTGTGATTTAGCCATGAGTACCATCCTGGTTATTCGCTGGTACAGTTCCTCACCCTTTTCTGCTGCAAGAAGATGCTGGAACCTCCGCTCGGTAGGGGTCAGTTTGTTATTATCGCCCGGCTTTTCGCCCCGGTGATATTCGATGGACTTGCAGGTGACACCAAAGTTGCCGACCTGTGACTCGTCCTGATGTGTAGCGAAAAGCCCGGCGATTAGGGCATCCTCATTATTCATCACATTCACACCGATTCTGTTTAATACCGGCCAGGCCCGGTGTTTTTTTGTGTCCACCAATATGCACCGAAGGTTGGCCATCATTCCACGATCATCTGCGTATCGTCGCAGTCGTTCCATAAATGCGCTCATTCTTCATCCTCCTTCGTCTCTGTTGTATCTGATTCTGTCTCATTCTTCTTTGCAGTTAGCCGTTGCCATCCTTTTGCGAAGGCCCGTATCTGACGAGGTGTCCCTTGCCCGCACGCAGTAGAGTAAGCTTCAAGCGCCATTTTGAACAGCACCTTTCGCCAGGCTTCACGAGTCGGCATCGCATCATCAGTGCCGATAGCCTCTACATGTGCCATCAACAAGGGCAGGTTGTTTTCGACGGCAGTCCAGTATGATAAGAATGCAGTCTGAGCCAATCGATTCTTCAATTTTCCCTGATCCTTCGCTTGAGTCCGCTTAACACGAGGGGTCCAATCGTTGTCAACAGCTTTGCGATACGTCTCAATTGCTCTACGGAGTTGCCGAGAGATGTTTTCCGACTGTTCGACCTCTGCCGAATAGACTGCTATGTTAGTTTGAAATTCCGGTGCAAGGTGAAAAACAGACTCAACGCCAATATCCATTGAAGCCTGATCGCGAGTCATAGCGCATATATGAAAGTCATACGCACTATCCCTCGGCGCATTTTCCATAGCCAGAGGCCCTCCGAGACCATCGGCAGCACGTTTAGTGAGAAGAGCCGATAATTCACGCCATGTGGCTTTGCTTGGGCTGACGCTCACAACTCGTCGCTCTATCGTGTCGCCACCTTTCTTGTCCTTCTTTGTTACTGACCGAACAGCCGCCGTTGCTTCCGCTGGGAAGCCATCCTTATATGTGTCATACTTGAATCCGTTACAGCAATACATCTGATCAGTTTTTTCAATAAGACGCACCCAACGAGAGACTGGCACCAATCGCCCAAGGTATGTCCGTGTTGCATTTGTTATGGATAGTGAATCACCCGGTGAGTCAGGGAACCATTCCCATACCGGTTTGCCTATTCGTACATCGTTAAATGAATATTTATCTTTCTTCTTATCGTAAGAAAACGTGCGATAGACCATTCCAATGCGCTCGTAAGACGGCAAGTTTAGATGCATGGTCTCGGACAGATTCTTGCCCCGAAAGAGACAGTGTGCCATAGATTGCGAAAGACAAGGCGCATCGGGATTGCCAACTTGCGAGGTCTTCTTCTCTTTCCATTGAGCAATAGGAGAGCCACCGCCAGAAGAGAAGTTCTGAAAGGTCAGCAAGCTTAGCGCAATACGGGAAGGCTCGACCATTCTTATTTCTAACGATCCTTGGTGGTCAAAAAGTGTAGAATTATTCCCGGTCGATAATTCTGAATCCAGAAGTGCAACTGGAGATGTCTTTCCAGAGCCTTCTACCCCCTTCAGTTCCTTCACTTGTAACCATGGATTTTGGCCTTGTTGAGAAAATAGATAAAAAGAGTCCTTATGTTTGTCCAAGTAACACTTTGTTGCCTCCGGTAACTTATATGGTACAGCGCACCATTCAGCGTAATCTTTTGGGCCATCGAGTGCGGCATGAGCAACGCAAAAAAAGAGTCGCATTAAAGCTACTCGCTCGTGGGGGCGCACAGCCAAATCGGCATAATGCCAACCATCAGTAAATACATCACTAAGACTTACCAGTTTCCTTTCGCCGGTGATTGTAACCACCGGTATCCAAGGCTCAAAGGCTACATTCATATATCCACCTCCTATTCTGCCTTTTCGATAACCAAACCAATTTCATTGTCCCACCGAAGCAAAACCCCATTATTCAGTCCATTTACCGCAATAGTCCCTTTGTTCTCGACAAGACCCACACTCTGAGCGCCGCGCAGATACCGAGCAATAGATGGCCATGCTTCAACTTGAGTGAAATGGTAGCTCGGTATTTTCACCAGATTACGATTAATCCCCCGTGCAGTTGCAAAGTTAAACTCATCGCCGCCAAGATCAGCTCTTGTGCCGTCGATAAATTCAGCTTCAGCCTTTGTTCTTGCTATTGAGCGGCACAGTACCAGCGAAAGAGTTGGCAGATCATTAAGTCGGGTCTGAACACCTTCTTCCTCCCAAAGCTCCGGTTGCCAATAACTGCTATTGCGCGCTGCCAAAAACTTTTCATTGGAATCCGTAGCAAATCTATCATCGAACAATTTTTGCCATGCGCTCGGCTCATCCTCAAGTGCTTCATAGGTCGCTTCGATAAGACGTCTAATCTGTTTGGGGATTGAAACCGACTGCTTTATCCCTTGCCAGACTACAAGAGATCGGAGCAACACGTAAGGGTCGTACACATGCGCCTTCCCACCAAGGGCCTCAACGATCTCCTTCGCCCCCATATGCTGGAACTCATCAAGGCTTTTTTCTTCCTCAATAATGCACATTCGAGGCTTAGATACCGGTCTGTTCTCCCGCTCGTGGCGCCAGAGCCTCCCCATGCGCTGCAAAAGCATGTCAGTGGGCGCAAGCTCAGTGATCAGGAGATCAGCATCAAGATCAACGCTCTGTTCAACAATCTGCGTCGAAACGAGGATTGAACCGCACCGTGTTGTACTATCCTTCCCCAGCCGCGTCATCCACTCACTTTCAAGTTCATCTCGTCGCCAAAACGGGAACCGGGAATGCAACAGACCAATAGAAAATCGTCCCTCAGCCTGCTTGCGAAAATGACGATACTGCTGCTGGGCCACATCAACTGTGTTACAAATCCAGATAACGCACCCGCCCTGCTGAGCCACTTCAATTGCTTCTGATATTGCGTCTTTTTCGGAATTGAAGCTCACCTCAATATCACGTGGCGCTGGCGGGGTCGCAGCAACCGGCTCAAAGACATCTCCATCTCGTCGCCCTGCAATAAGCGGATAGGGATGTTCAGCGACATTGATGTTATTGTCGTCAGGAATTGAAACTATCTGGCCCCGTCGTTTCCCGGAAAGTGTGGCAGAAAGAACAATGACGGTACAGCCAAGCCCCTCCAGCGTCTCGATTAAGCGGTCTATGAGTGTTCCCGTGTAAAGGTCGTAGGAATGGACTTCATCAAGAATTACGACCTTATCTGCAAGCGCAAAATGCCGGACGAAAAAGTGCTTAGCCGCCACTACGCCGAGCAATGCCTGATCAATTGTGCCAACGCCGAAAGGCGCAATGAGCGCACGCTTCGCCGACGAGAACCAGTCTCGCCCTGTTCTCGCGTCGTCTTCTGCGGTATCACTGATAGTAGCAACCGGATTCAGCGCGGCTGATTGATCCATAAGCCAGGAGTTGCCGTGGATGATGCGACTTCCGGTGGCCTCGGGCGCAATGCGGTTTACAAATTCCGCCATGCGCAGGTGCATCCGGTTGCTGGTAGCCTGGGTCGGCAGGGCAAAGTAAATACCGTGAGCCTTGCCATCTGCGAGAAGCTGATATGCCGCGCCCAACGCTGCCTCTGTCTTGCCCATGCCCATAGGCGCTTCGATGACATAAACGCCGGGACCAGTAATTGCGGCTATAGCCACTGATTGCATGTCGTTAGGTGCAAATTGAAGATCAGGTCTCTGTGCATCGTAAAACAGGTCATGGAATGAAAGGCCCGTGACAATCTGTTGCCTAACACACCCGATTTCGGCAAGACATCTCTTGACTACTTCAACAACATGAGGGCCTTCCATTCCATATTCAACAGAGAAGTATCGCTCATCGGAGCCTATCCAGTCGGCTACAGATGTCAGCCCTGCCAGCCACCAAAGAGCAGGGGACATGTCATCTACTGCAAGCCCTGCCAGATCAGGCCCAAACATTGATAGTACAGCCTCCGCAGCACTGTTTCGCTCCTTTACCCAGTCTATGCCACTGCTGTTTTCAGTGATCTGTCCTCGCGGCATGAAGCCTCTATCATTCGGGGGGCTGAGTCTTCCATGATGGCCGCCCAAAACAGCAGAAAGATATTTACCAGCTTTACGATCCACTCCGTTATCGGTTAGATATTTCTGAACCGCAGCATGAGTTATCTTTCCATGATCCGACTCCATAGCAGTATCCCAAACTCCATTCCGTGCAGTCTTCGACAATCCATTACTTTCCAGCCAAGCCTCACACTTGCGCTGAAATCCCGGCGAAATTTTTCCTAAATCATGAAGTGCAGCCAAAGCTCCAACTGTTGCCGCATCAAGTTGAAACCGCGTCAATAGTTCGGGGGCCGCCTCTGACATGGATCGAGCCACACATCCGACATTCACCATATGTTCAAATACTGAAATGCCTGGTTTATTATCTTGTGTGGTCTTTGCCCAAAAGTGCGTCATATAGCACGCCGCAAATGAAATGGAGTGTGAGCCATAATTTTGAAGATGATAGCCACCCTAACTCCCCCTAACCCCCTCTTAAGTTAAGAGGGGGAATTCAAGAAATGTGTATGCCTCAACATCATGCCACATCCCCATTCCGCGCACCCGAATTCCGCCGCAAAGTCCCCCGCCCTTTCAGCCGTATGTATCAGGTGTTCAGCGAGCCTGTGCTCTCTGCCGTCCTCGGTAATATGCGCGACAGGATCATTTTTCATCCTTTTCCCCCGTATTAGGGTAAGGTCGGCGAAAATTTAAGCCTCTTGAGGTGGTCGCAATTTGCGACCACCTCTTCCTTCTCCTCTTTCGTTAACTGAAACATAAAATCTTCAGGGAACTTGGCTTTATTACGCTTCACCTGCTCATTCAGCCTCTTGGTGGCCACACCATAAAGCCCTGCGAGATCAGCATCAAGCATAACCTTATGACCTCGAATCAGGTATATCTTTCTCTCAATTATTTCCATCGGTATAATTTCGGTCATCGTCACCTCCAAAGCGCGGTTGCTATGTATATATAATAAGATATGTTCTGGTGAAAACAATTACCCGAAAGTAGTATGCCCGATATTCCGCAATAGGACATTACTTGAAAGCAAGAAAAATACCTGTATATAGTTATATAAAACTTTATTGGTCGGGTGGCGTGCTAATCGGAATATTGCACAACTGGAAAGCCTATTCCCCACTTTTTTCAACAAGGCCAAGGACTATTTCGGACGTACTTCATAACTCCCCCTAACCCCCTCTTACCTTAAGAGGGGGGATTCAAAGCGGTTGCCATGTATATTTAATAAGATATGTTCCGGTGAAAACAATTACCCGAAAGTAGTATGCCCGACTATTCCGCAATGGGACATTATTTGAAGACAGGAACTTTATTGTTTAGGGTGGCGCTGATCGGAATGTTGCATTATCTCAAAAATCCTATTTCCCGCTTTTTTCCACAAGGTCCAGCACTTCGCCGATCCTGGCCGCGATCAGTGCCACTGCTTTTTCACCCTTTGCCGCTGACGCTTTACCGGGGTTTCCCCATACACCTCCGGGCCAGTACCTCACTTTGTCTTTTACACTCAAAGGTCTCGGGATTTTAGGATACTCCTCCCGCGCCCTTCCCTTGACCATGCCGGGCGAAAGATACAATACCATTGATGTCTCCAGTTCGCCGGCGTGCGAGTCGTTAGAGGTTTCTGCTATACCCGACAATTCCTTCCATAAAAGTTCATAGGGAGTGAAAACGGCTACAGTTATAGGCTCAAGACGCTCAACCAGATCTTCCGCGGTTTCCTTAAGCGCCGACATATGAAGTCCGCCTCCGTGACCTGAGACGAGCACGAATTTCCTGAGTCCTTTCTTATATGCTTCGGTCACAAGATCTCTTGAGAGCAATCTGAGTGTTTCCGGCGATATGCCGAGAGTTCCAGGGTGATCTTTCGTTGTCGTGCAAACCCCATAATCAACCACCGGCGCAACAAAAAATTGCTTTTTCCGTTTCACCCGCATGAGGGCCTCATAAATGATCAGAGAATCTGTATTCAGCGGGAGATGGCTCCCGTGCTCCTCTATGGTACCGAAGGGGAAAACAATGGTTTTGGTCTGCCGCAAATATTTACTGAACTCGGTCATAGTAATGTTTTCCAGAATAATCATGGCTCTCCCAACCAGTTATGTAGTAACCACATTATAAAGCATTCCGGTAAATGAATCACACTATATATTTCGGTGGGCTGCCAACCATTGCAATTCAGGCAGCAGATGAATCTCTGAAGCATTAGCGGAGTTTTGGAAACAGTTCTTAGCGAGTAAGCGTTAAACAGTCGCGAAACTGACCGAAGGGAATTTTGCGACTGTAGCGTGACGAGTCATAGAAC
>JBEKJD010000010.1:0-20848 GCA_050011415.1 Dissulfurispiraceae bacterium
AGTCGTTCTTGCAGCGTCCTCAAACGACTCTGAAGCATCCCATG
This sequence comes from Dissulfurispiraceae bacterium, assembly GCA_050011415.1. Taxonomy (GTDB): domain Bacteria; phylum Nitrospirota; class Thermodesulfovibrionia; order Thermodesulfovibrionales; family Dissulfurispiraceae; genus JADFXI01. The sequence goes on from JBEKJD010000010.1 coordinate 45, forward strand.
CGGAAAGCAGGCTGCAGACTGCCAGCGACAGGCATCTGATCCGCTCTTTCCTGATGTCCGCAATATCCTCATACCGGACCTTAATAGATACCAGCGGAAGAGATAATTTTCTGATATATTCCCGATCAACGTCTTTGGTCTCTTCGAATACCTCTTCCACGTATGCGTGTCCGATCTCCCCTCCATAGCGAAATACGGCAGAGGCATGCTCGATTATCAGCCGGTCCTTCTCAACCTCTTTCATGACATTTATGTCAATATATTTCTGAAAAATGCGGAGCAGGTGTTGCAAGGGGGAAATACCGCTTAATCGTTTGAGCGTGAGCAGGTTGAATTTATAGAGAAGGTCCTTGTCCCTGGAGCATAATTCTGCGACCTTATCCATTAATAGAAGAACTGCCCCAGCACAATTAAAACAAGTAATATGAGCCCGACTGACACTGCAATAAATCCGAAAGCCGCACCCAGACAAAAAATTCTGTTTGAAGGGGCGGAGGTCATGCTGGAGTCCAGCGTGCCGGCCTCTTTAAGACGCTGATACTCAAGCGGCCGCTCATGCTTAAATTCCTCCATGTCGATGCTGCCTGTGAAGATGACCGGGTCCATTGGAAATTTCTCAGGCCTCAGATGCGTGTTAAAAAAATGAATGGTAAAGATAAAACCGGCTGCGAGAAGCGCCTCGTCACTGTGAATTATGATTGCCACGTTGAATAACCATCCCGGCAGAAACCTTCCGAAAAACTCAGGAAACCACAGCATCAGCCCGGATACGCCTATCATGCCAACACCCCAGAATACCGCCCAATAGTCAAATTTCTCCCAGTAGGTCCATCTGTCCAACTGAGGCGCAGGGCCCTGTCCAAGAAACCATTTTATTCTGTAATAGATATCCTTTATGTCCTTTATATTGGGCACCATGGATTCCGGACCGAACATGTCAAACCTGAATTTTTTGACCACAGCGATGTGATATACCGCATAGGCTATGTGGGCGGCGAAATACCCGAAGGTTATCACGGCGCAGAAGCGGTGAATAAGGCCGGCTGACTGGTACCCGCCAAGAAGTTTCATCAGCCATGCGGCCCAGGGAGCATTATCGTATTTGAGAGGCATCCCGGAGGTAACCAGCCCGAGGAAACTCACTACTATGAAAATGTGCAGTATGCGGTGGTATGCGTTAAGACGCTGGACGTATGCCACGTTACCCGCCTCCTTTGCCGGCTTGTATTTTTTCCTTGAGAGAACGGTATGCCCAAAGAAAAGTATGTGAAAAGAAAAAAGAGAAGGTCCCTACAAGAAGCAGGGTCATGAATAAATAAGTATAGTAGAGAAGAGGATATTTCACCCTGTTGCCCTCGTCCGGGTGGGCATAGAATTTCGTAAAACTCGGAGTGGCTTTTGTGTGGCATTTCCTGCAGGTTGTCAGGATATTTTGTCCTGAAATAGTGGAATTGTTGTCGGAAGGCGGAAGAATATTATGTGACCCATGGCAGTCTGAGCACTTTGCAACGGTGGTGTAGCCGAGTTTCGTCACCTTGCCATGGTATGTCTTCCTGTAGGTATCCATTTTATCGGGATGGCATGAGCCGCATTCTTTTATCAGTGTCAGTTTCCACTGAGGCTTATTTATATCAGGTATCCTGTGTTCCATATGGCAGTCAAAACACGTAGCTGCCCCGGTATTGTGCCGGGTCAAAAATTCTTTCCCATGAATACTCGCGGCGTAAGCTTCGTATTCACTGTGATGGCATTGGGAACACAGAACTGGAATTTTCAGGCGGTATGTTTGCGAGCGCTCATCCTTTGACGGGAATATATAGTGAGACCCGTGGCAAGATTGGCAGCGCGGGGCCCCGGGCTCACCAGCCCGTGCCGCCTTGCCATGCACGCTTAATTCATACTGCCGGGCCTGGGCTGTAGGAGCGCCTTCCCTGCCGAGGAGATGGCAGATGCCGCATTGCACCTTCATTATATCTCCGGCATGAGGGTAACCCAGGACATCAATATGACATCCCGTGCATGTGACTCCTTTATGCGCGGATTCCCCATAAATAACCGGGTCTACAAACACTTTGCTTCCCTGTTTGCCATGGCATGAAAGGCAGTCTTCACCTGCAGATGCAAGCGATGAAACAGACAGACAGGCAGCAATAAGCAGAATTTTTATCATGGTCCGAAGCATATGGGGAATAATACCATAATATTACGGCGTAATATCAACACAAATTATGTTACATATTTGAAATGAGAAGGAGGCTGAATCTTTGGAATATTTCTCGATTGCTGTTACAATAGCAATATGGATGATGATATCCTTCATGAGATCATAGCAGTCGAAACAGAGATTCAGCGGAAGATAGAGATCGAAAAAAAAGGGGCCCAGGAACGGATCGGGAAGGCCAGGAGGGATGCCGAAGATGAAATTGTCCGGGAGGAAGAAAGGATAAAAGAATCGGGCGCTCAGGCATTCAGGGAAGCTAAGGCAGAGGCCGAAAGTAAAGCTGCGAAGATTATTGAGGAAGCTGTTGCAAGGGCCGAAATTCTTAAAGAGTTTGACAGTGAATCCATGAAGGAGATCATCATGAAGCGTATCATCCGGATCTTGCCCGGGGGAATGCCTTGATCGTCAGGATATCAAGAGTTGAGATTGTCGGTCCAAAGGGCATGCTCCGGGATGTTATCACATGCCTTTGGGACCTGGGGATATTCCAGATTGAACCCGAACTGATCGGGTCTGTCGAAAAAGGAGACAAAGAATATATCCAGCCTTTCCTGCCGGACAAGAAGATGCTTTCTGAACGTCTCATTCTTGAAGACCTGCGGCTGAAAATCGATACGCTCTTTTCATATCTTCCGGAGCTGCCGGTCAGAACGAGCTATATCGATCCGCTCTCAATTCTTGATACCATAGCCAAAATAATTGACGGACATGCTTCACGATGCTGTGAATTGAACGAGAAGAAGAGCGCCCTGGATAAAGAGAGGGCTCAACTCAACCGGTATCGCATTTTCCTGGACACCCTTGTCTCCATTCTGGGGAACGTCGAGGATACGCCCGACCTTGACTTTATCGGGCTCACTATCAAAGAACCGGATATGGTGGGACGCATACGGCAATTGCTCTCTCAGATAACGGATTGGAAGTTTCAGCTCCTGACAGAGACTGCGGAAGATGGAACACTTGCGGGATTGATAATCATCGAAAAAAGCATGTCGGGAAAGGTAAAGGAGTTCCTCAGCGAGAAGCAGCTTCCCGAACTCATCTTTCCGCCGGCATTCAGGGACCTCAGCTTCCGTGAAAAAAATACGCACATAAAAAAGAGGATATCTGCCATATCAGAGGAACTCGAAGCTATAGCGGGAGAAATGGAACGATTTGTTCAACGATGGGTCCCAATCTACCGGAGCGTGAAAGAGTGTGTGGAAGAGCGGCTTTCTCTTCTCAGGATAACCGCTTCAGTCTTTGAGACGAGGATGTGTTTTTTTATCGACGGATGGATGCCTTTCGTGGAACTCGAAAAAGTCAGGAAGAAGATCAGGGACACCTTCCAGGGGAAAGTGACGATCGAAGAGAAGGAGATATTCGAAGAATATCTTGACAAGGTGCCGGTCGTCCTGAAAAATCCGCCATACTTCAGGCCCTTTGAACTTCTTGTAAAATACCTGCCATTGCCGAAATACACGTCCTTTGACCCAACACCCTTCATCGGCATCTTCTTCCCGATCTTTTTCGGAATTATCCTCGGTGACGCAGGATATGGGATTGTCCTTTTAATTCTCTCTTCCGTCATGATAAAGCGGTTTAAGAAAAAGAAAGAGTTGTCCGATGCTTTCAGGATACTGCTCATATCTTCCGTCTATTCGGTATTCTTCGGCATACTCTTCGGCGAATTTTTTGGCGATCTCGGCTATATGCTTTTCGGTCTCAAGCCGGTCTGCCTGGAGAGGCGCAGTGCGGTTGTGCCTATGGTATTTTTTTCGCTTTCTATCGGCGCGGCCCATATGGTCCTGGGTCTCGTATTGGGATTCATTGCCGCCATAAGAAAAAAGAGCAGGAAAGAGGCGCTCTATAAGCTTTTCATGATGCTCATCTTCATCTGCATTGTTATTCTTATTGCATCATCATTTGAACTGGTCCCGCGCTTGCTCACAAGGCCGGTTGTTATCGGAATACTTATTCTCACACCGTTCCTCATCTTTACTGGCGGGCTGCTGGCGCCACTGGAACTGCTGAAGAGTATAGGGAATATGATCTCATACGTCAGGATCATGGCCATCGGTCTCACATCTGTTCTGCTTGCCTTTGTGGCAAACCGTCTCGCTGGTATGACCGGAGATATTATGACCGGCGTTCTTGTCGCAGGCTTACTCCATCTTCTGAACATCATTCTCGGGGTTTTTTCTCCGACCATCCACTCCCTCAGACTCCATTATGTAGAGTTTTTCAGCAAGTTTCTGGAATATGGCGGCAAGAAATTCGAACCTTTGAGGAAATAAGGAAGAGGTTTTAATTACGAATTAGGAATTACGAATTAGGAATTGTGGAAAAAGATGATATTCTTTTATTCTTAATTCGTAATTAATTTTAAAAAGGAGGTTATTGTATGGAAAAGGCACTTATATCGTTTGCTGCGGCACTTGCAATCGGGATTACTGCAATTGCAACTGCGTGGGCCCAGTCCAGGATAGGCGCTGCCGGTGCAGGGACCCTCGCCGAGAAACCTGAATTGAGCGGTGCGATTGTTATCCTCATAGCTATTCCGGAAACTATGGTGATACTCGGTTTTGTCGTAGCAACAATGATGCTGCTTACGCTCAAATAGTATGAGCAACGGGAACCTCATCGATGCCCTCCGGAGAGAGGGAGAAGGAAATATCCGGACAATCTGTCAGGAAGCAGAGGCTGAGTCTGAGAGGATCAGGGGAGATGCAGCCGGCAGGATCAGCCGGATAAGGGAGGACCTCGGCAAGACTTGTTCCGAGACAGTCAAGAAACAGACTGAAGCAATCCTTGCGGATGCTGACAGGAAGGCCCGGATGGTACTGCTTTCTGCTCAAAAAGAGTTATCGGACTGTCTCTACGCAGCTGCGGTAGAGTCCCTTGCCCGTTTAAGGGAGGACCGATATCCGGAAGTTTTCGATGCGCTTGCAAAGGAACTTCCTTCTTGTCACTGGCAAATTGTCAGGGTCAATCCGGCTGATAAAGAGAGAGCAGGGGAATGCTTTCCCGGCGCCGAGATTATATCAGACGACGGCATAACAGCAGGGTTGGATGTTATGGACAAGGAAGGAAATATCCGTGTTGTCAACACTTTTGAAAAAAGGCTGGAGCATGCCTGGACAGATATACTCCCGGAGTTGATAAATGATGTCTATGGAAAAATCGCGGAATGTGGAGTTCCTGAGAAAAATTGATGACAGGGGGTATCCGACTGACTATCTCCTGGCAAGGATCAGGGGAAGGCGGGCACACCTGATTGCAGACTGGAGACCTCTCGTCTTGAGTGAGTCGCCTGTCGACCGTCTTGCTTTTACCCGATATGGGAGTATTATGACCGGCGATTATCCGGAAGGTATCCGGCGATATCTTTTGAAAGAGTTTGAATGGGTCTATTCACGGATGAACAGAACACTGAGGGAAATATTCCGGCCCTTCTTCCTGTATGTTGAGCTCAATACCATATTTATTTGCCTCAGATATGCAATGGGCAAAGAAACCGGAAAGATCGAAAGGACCCTCTCCTCAAGCCTCCTTTCGGAAAAGATCAAAGGAATTCTCAGAGGCGGTGAAAATCTCTTTTCCGTGGTCGGAGGAATCGAGGATTGCTTCACTTATCTCTCGAACAGATTCAGCGGTCTCAGGAATATCCTCGAAAATGCCGGATTGCAGGGAGTAGAGCTGACATTATCAACCAGGTATCTTGAGTATATAGTACATTCGAAGCTCCATCCTGTCATGAAGGATTTCTTTGTCTCTATCATTGACTCAAGAAATATTCTTTCTCTTTACAAATATATCTGGCTGAACGGAAAAATCGCCCCGCCTTTCATCACCGGCGGCAGGATCAGTGAAACTATGTTCATGGAAATAGCGGATAAAAAGGATCTTCTTGAGATCGGTTCTATGGTACGCAAATTGATAAGAATAGAGTTTGAAGCAGCCAATATAGAGACATCTCTTTACAGAATGGTGACACGGCTCTTGAGGAAGGCCGGCAGGGAACCCCTGGGTGTCGGGCTGATACTGGATTATCTCTGGCGAAGTTCACTTGAGGCGACTAATCTGAGCATCCTCCTTTACGGTAGTGAGGTTGACAGTGGAATCATCACAGCGGAGCTAATACAGTGAAAAAGGTGGTATTTATCACCACACCTGATGCAAAGCATGGATTTAATCTTGCAGGCGTAACACAGCTGACCGTCGATTTGGAAGGTGCGGAGGCTCTTTTGAAAGAGGTAATAACTGAGCCCGAGATCGGCCTTGTTGTACTTGATGAGCGCCTGATAAAAGGTATCGGTGAAGAGAAGCTGCAGGAGATTGAACAGGAATGGCACGGCATTCTCCTGGTACTGCCTGCGCCTGAGAGTCCAGGCATTGCAAGGGAAGATTATACCGCGAAACTGATGCAGAGAGTTATTGGATATCACCTGAGGTTATAGGAATGACAGGAAAGATACGGGGAATATCCGGACCGACAGTAGAGGTTGATCTTAAGGGGCTGAAACTCTATGAAAGGGTTTACGTTGGTCATGCCATGCTTACGGGCGAGGTTGTGAGGCTTGAAGAAAACAGGGCCATTGTCCAGGTATATGAAAATACACACGGTCTTGGTATCGGTGAACCGGTCAAAGGCGCAGGGATGCCCCTTATGGTAAAGCTGGGGGCAGGGATTATATCGGGCATGTTTGACGGACTGCAGAGACCTTTGGAGAGATTAAAAGATGAGATGGGCCCCTTTATCAGCATAGGGACAGAGATGAGCGCTCTCGACTATACCAGGAAGTGGCGCTTTTTCCCTTTGCGGGAGAAGGGGAATGAGATAGCTCCGGGTGAAAGTATTGGGTTTATTGAAGAAGGGGCTTTCAAACATTTTATCACCGGGGGGAATCATTCAAATAAAAAACTTTCCCGGATTGTTGATGGAGACATCAGCCTTGACCAGCCGTTCGGGGAATTTGACGATGGCGAAGAGATAATGGGCTGTTTTGAGTGGCCGGTGAGAGTCCCGAGGCCTTACCGCAGGAAGTTTTCATCCTCTGTGGCTCTCGTGACAGGCCAGAGGAGTATCGATTTTCTTTTTCCCATTGCAAGGGGAGGGACGGCTATTCTGCCCGGCGGATTCGGGACGGGGAAAACGGTCCTGGAGCAATCTATCGCCAAGTTTGCCGATGTGGATATAGTTGTCTATGTCGGATGCGGTGAGAGGGGAAATGAGATGGCGGAGATGATCTACGAATTTCAGACACTGAAAGACCCATGGAACGGCAGGCAGTTGATGGAACGCACTATACTTGTTGTCAATACTTCCAATATGCCTGTTGCTGCAAGGGAGGCATCTATCTATACGGCAGTGACCATGGCCGAATATTACAGGGATATGGGCTATAATGTGCTCTTCCTGGCAGACAGCATATCGAGGTGGGCGGAGGCCCTGCGGGAGATATCATCCTCACTTGAAGAGATGCCGGCTGAAGAGGGATATCCAACCTACCTCGCATCAAGACTGTCGGGATTTATCGAACGGGCCGGAGTTGTTGAGACAATGAACGGCGCTGTAGGCTCACTAAGCATGATCCTTTCTGTTTCTCCTCCTGGCGGTGACTTTACAGAACCTGTCACCCAGGCATGCCTCCGGACAAGCGGTGTGTTCCTCATGCTCGATACATCTCTGGCACACAGAAGACACTTCCCGGCTATAAACTGGTTTCAGAGCTACTCGCTTTACTCGAAAGAGGCAATGGCATATTATCGGGACAAGGTCTCACCTGAATGGGAGAAGTTGCATCATAGGTGCAGGGAAATTCTGCAGAAAGAAGAATCGCTCAGAGAGATTGCCGAGATAGTCGGGATTGAAGGGCTGCAGGACGCCGACAGGCTTCTCATGAGAACGGCGGAGATGGTCCGGTCAGATTTTCTTTCCCAGAACTCTTACACCGAAGATGCCTTTTCATCTCCTGAAAAGACTTTCGCAATCATTAAAGGGATACTCGATTTCCATGACCATGCAGCCGGGAAGCTGAAAGACGGGATTCCTCTTGAAAAAGCATTGAGTATGGAAAAGGAATAGTGAATGCAATGAGACTTTCTGAGCATAGATACCGCACCATATCATCACTGGCAGGCTCGCTCCTCTTTGTGCAGCGGGTGTTTAGCGCAAGGATCGGGGAGGTTGTAAGGGTAGTTTCTCCTGACGGCAGGATAATGGTTGGAGAAGTCCTCAGGATAGAAGGTGAGACTATCCTTGTGGAAGTGTACGGAGAGTCCACGGGGCTGGATATTGAGCATACGACGGTTGTTTTCACCGATTCCCTGAGAAAAGCTCCGCTGTCCACGGAAATGATCGGGAGGGTATTTAACGGCTCGTTTGAACCAATAGACGGTGCGCCGATGTTTATTCCGGAAAAACAGTCGCCCGTAACCGGTTACCCCATCAATCCTTCGGCAAGGGCGCGGCCTGAGGAATTTATCGAGACAGGATTTTCCGTGATCGATGGGCTGATTACTCTGGTGAAGGGACAGAAATTGCCGATATTCTCCTGTTCAGGTCTTCCATCAAAGGAAATTGTCGCAGGGATACTCACGAATGCGAGGCTTACTCAAAGAGAGAAAGGGTTCATTGTTGTCTTTGCTGCACTCGGCCTGACCTTCCATGAGTATTCTTTCTATATGAAAGCGCTCGAAGGAATGAGGACAGGATTCGTCGCCTTTGCGAACATGGCGGACAAACCTGTTATGGAAAGGCTTCTTACCCCGAGGTTTGCTTTGACAGCGGCTGAATACCTCGCTTTTGAGAAAGGCATGGATATACTGGTGATTATCACTGATATGACGAATTACTGCGATGCCCTGCGCGAAATATCCACCTCACGCGAGGAATTGCCCGGAAGGAGAGGTTATCCCGGATATATGTACTCCGACCTCGCGTCCCTGTTTGAACGGGCCGGAAGGATCAAGGGGATGAAAGGCTCGGTTACCATGCTTCCGGTAGTGACTATGCCGGAAGATGATATTACTCACCCCATTCCGGACCTTACCGGTTACATCACAGAGGGGCAGATCGTACTGAGCAGACAACTTCACCAGGCAAATATATTCCCTCCTGTTGATGTGCTTCCGAGCCTCTCCCGCCTCATGCAGAAAGGGATTGGGGCCGGACACACGAGGGAAGATCACAGGGAGATAGCGAACCACCTGTACAAATACTATGCACGAGGAAGGGACCTCAGGAGGCTTGAGGCGATCGTGGGCCGCGATGGGATGTCAAAAGGCGACATCCTGATGCTTGACTTTGCCGATATATTTGAAAAACAATTTATTAATCAGGGTACATTCAGAAGATCAATCGATGATACCCTCAATACAGGTCTTGATCTGATGAAGAGATTCTCACTTGAGTCGCCATGATACACCCTACACGGACAAACCTCCTGCTGCTGAAAGAGAAGGCGCGTTCTGTCTCTAACAGTATCGGAATCCTTAAAGCGAGAAAACAGGCCTTGATAAAGGAGTTCCTCGATACGGCACGGCCTTTTCTCCGGTCGAGGGAAGATATCAGGAACACGTATGGGAAAGCACTCCGGGAACTCGCACTAAGTCTCGGACATGAAGGGAAGGACACTATAGAGTCGATCACGGTTGCCGCAGCGAGGGATTTCGGAATCGATATAATCGAAAAGAGCATTTGGGGGCTTAAATATAAGGATATTGTTACATATGACAGTCCTGTCAGGGAGTCTGATAAAAGAGGGTATGATTATTTCTCCAGAACTCCACATCTCGAAGAATGCGCCTGTCTTTTCGAAAAACTTCTCGAGTCAATGATCAAAAATGCAGAGTTTGAGAACAAATTGAAGAGAATCGGCGCCGAGATCCTGAGGACCACGAGAAAGATCAGCGTACTGGAGGAACTGGTCTTCCCGGATATCATCCGCGAGGTCAAAACGATCACCCAATTTATTGCCGAGCGGGAAAGGGAATCGTATTTCCGCCTCAAGAGATTCAAAGAAATGGGATTGGAGAAAGGAGCTGATTAATCGGCGAGCGACCAGGGAGTTTCGTCCAGTCCCATTCCCTGCACATGCGAAGTGACAATTACCCTGTTCTTGCCGGACTTCTTGGCCACATAGAGTGAGGCATCGGCCGCTTTTATGATCTTTTCCGCAGTTTCTCCATGGTCAGGATAGCAGGAGACCCCGATGCTTATAGTCACCCTCCCGTCGGGCTGCAATTCGGCATGGGGAAAATCCCTTTCAGCAACGGCCTGCCTGAGGCGCTCTGCAATAAAAGCAGCTTCATCCTCTCCTGTCACCGGCAAAAGCACAATAAATTCCTCCCCTCCATATCTGCCGATGCTATCGGTGTCACGCAGACCCTTCAGAAGGGTAGTGCTCAATGTTTTTAATAACGAATCTCCCAGCGGATGCCCGTGGAGATCGTTATAGTGCTTGAACGAATCGATATCGATCATTAAAAGGGAAAACCTTTTTTCATACCTCTTGCAGCGTGAATATTCGGCATTCAGAGTCTTGAAGAACGACCTTCGGTTTTTTAAACCGGTCAGACTGTCCAATTCTGAGAGTTCAAGGGTCTTTTCGTAGAGCCGCGCATTCGAGATGGCGAGGCTGGCAGCGTCGAGGATGCTTATCAAAAACTCGAAGTCAATGAAGCTCTCACGTTTTGATGTCTCAGAAATATCGCAGGCCAGCAGACCCACAGGGAAAAATAATTCGCAATTGATGCATTCGTGAAGCTTTTCCTGCATGTCGGTTATTTTTTTTCCGTTGCAAACCGTATACGGTATTGTCCAGCACCGTGTTTCTTCGGAGGCGAATGCGGGGCAATCAGAAAAGGTGCAATTAAAATGGACACTGCACTTTTTTTGAAAGGACGACCAGACCGGCAGCAGAACGGCTTTTCGTGAATGCTGAAAGAGTGAAGAGAATATTCCTTTTTCATAAACGGAAGTCGCAGTTGACGGGTCCATCATGCATGCCACACATGACAGGAAAGTCTCTGTAAAAACGTTCCTGCTGCTGAGAGGAATAACGACTTCGGCAGCGGTACTGGAGCGGTCCTCTTTCTTCTCGAAGTGGACCAGAGAGAATCGGGATTTGTCCAGGGAGAAATATTTTATCCGGGAAATGTTCTTGAGCGATATAATCGAATCTATCAGTACCGTCATTACATCTTCCATATAAATGGAAGAGCGGAGCTTCTCGGTAAGACCGTATATACGCATCAGATCGCTCTGCTTCTCATGCAGATGTTCCGACAGATAGGTAATAAAATAGGCGGCAAAAAGGATTGTGCCGGCGAATATGCCGCCGTAGGACACCATGACGAACAGATTTGAATGGACAATGGAATCGTCTTCGAACATGGAAAGACGTGGTACGATGCCGAGATACAAAGAGCCCATGACGAGGCCCGCCATAAGGATAGCGATCCCCGCAGCTTTGAACGCCCATTTCCTGGGGAGTACTATACCGCTTATACCTATGTGGAAAAAAAAGGTGGACAGGAAAGGGCTGTTATAACCCCCTGTAAAATAGACCGCCCCTGAGAGCGCAAGGTAATCGAGCAGTATTTGTTCGATTACATTTCTCTGCAGATTCTCCGACAAGGTCCGTAGTTTGAAATGGAACCAGCTGTTATAGATAACAACGAAGCCTATTACTATGCAAACAGGAAGAAGGGGAAAGGTGAGCTTTGCAAGGTTCCTGACTAAGCAAGTGACAGAAAAGACAATCAGGCAGGCGATCCATCTGATCTTAATGAGCCAGTTCAGCCGCTCCCTTATTTCATCATCGCTGTATGGCATCTCTTCTCTTTCGCGGGATGCGGCTCAATTTTTCCTCCGGTGTCACATTAGCTTATCGGTCGTCAGTTAATTCCGGCAAAGGAGGTCCGATGTAAACTCCCTGAGCATAATCAATTTCCATTTTTCTGACTGCATCCAGTATCTCTTTGTTCTCAACATGTTCCGCAATGGTCATGATGTTGAATTCTTTTGCCAGCATTGTCATGGTCTTCACTATAGCCAAATCCTTATTGCTCCTGAGCATGCTTCTTATGAATTCACCGGATATTTTAACATAGTCTAAAGGGAACCTTTTTACATAATAGAAACAGGAAAAACCGGTGCCGAAGTCATCGATGGCGAACTTGAATCCTTCAAATTTGAGGTTGTCAATAAATTTTTCGAGCAATGCTATATTTTTTAATGTGTCCTTTTCAGTTGTCTCGAAAACAATTTTGCTTCTGTCTGTTTCATATTTGTTGGCGAGTTTTATAATAGTAGGCAAAAATTCGGCAATGATCAGAGATTTAGACGAAAGGTTAATAAAAATCTGTCCCTTATAGCCGGTTTCTTTAAGTATAGAGAAGACCTTTTCTATGAGAATAAGGTCGAGCTTGCCGGCAGCGCCAAGTCTTTCGGCAAGTTCTATAAATTCTCCTGCAGTAAGAACTCCTTTTTCCGTCTCTATTCTGCTGAAAACCTCATGGCACTCTATAGCGCCTGTTTGTGCATTCATGACCGGCTGGAAATAAGGAACTATTTTCTTGTCTGCTATTGCATTGGAAACTATTAATGTCTTCTCGCCCAGAGTCTTAAAAACCTCCAGGATATCCTCCTGTGTAGGAATGGATATCCTGTTTTTGCCAAGGGACTTGGCCTTATACATCATATTGTCGGCGAATATGAACAAATCCCTTGCATTTTCCGCGTGGTCCGGATAAACAGCGGCGCCTATCGAAACCGTAGCTTTGACCTGCGTGCCATCCGGAGCGGACAGGTAAAGATCCGTCAGGCTGTCCATAGCCCTGCTTGCAACCATAAACGCCTGCGTTTCATCAGCTTCAGGAAGAACTACAACAAACTCATCACCGCCGTATCGGGCGAGTATATCACCCTGTCTCAACGCGCCCCTTACCCTCAAGGCGAACTCCGACAAAAAACTGTCGCCGAATACATGCCCATATGAGTCGTTGATATTTTTGAAATTGTCGAGGTCTATGACGAGCAGGCTGAATTTATATACATTGCGCTGTGCCCTGCCTATCTCGTAACCAAGCAATTCCCAGAATACCCTCTGGTTGTAAAGATTTGTCAGAGGGTCCCTCGTGGCGTAAAACTCGAGATCTTTGGTGTATTTGTATATAGCCTTAACAGAGCCTATTACATTCAACAGAGTGGTCAATATGCCGTCTATTACCAGGGAGCGGATACTTTCAGGCGCAAATTTGGACTGGACGCCTATCCCGACTACGCCTCCGATCCTGGGCGCTTCGAGAAAAAGAGATTTTGTCTGGAGGTTTATATCTTTTATCTCAACTTCGGACAGTACTTTTGACTTGTCTGCTATATTATGGATGATATTGATTTCGTTTGAGTTACCAAAGCCGATGTTGTCTTTAATTTTCTGTGTTATCATGATCTCGAAATTTTTCATGGCTGTGTCGGGAGGCTTGTTCCTCCAGAATATCTCAAGTTCGTAAAGCTCCTGATCGATCTGAAAGATTGAAAAAAGAGCATATGCCTCCATGACCTTGTTTATCTCGATCAGGATATTCATGACATGTTCTTTCCAGTCCCTTACCACCTCAGAGGTTATAATAAACTTCTCCAAAACCTTTATCTCGAACTCGAGAATGTCCCTGTCTACGGCCACTTCTTTCATCTTATTTGCCAAAATTCTGATCTCATCCAATATCAGATTGAATTCTGCAAATCCGGAGCATTCCTCATCCATCGTCAGGGTCGTTAAATCTTTAATTTTGTTCACGCTGTTGACCCTCTGATGCAGGAAGTTCGTAGAACGCTTTATACACGCATTCACGAAGAGGGCTATCATTCCGGCCATGATAAAAGGTAAGGGGCAAAGCATGAGAAAGAGTGAACCGAACTCCTTCTTTACTTCAGCGATCACAGGTCCCATATCCTGCTGGACCCTTAAAACTCCCAGGACTTCTCCGCTCTTTGCATGGACGTGGCATCTCAGGCATCTTTCATCGGCTTTAATCGGGTAAATGTTGAACAGCAGCGAATCATGTTTGAATGCTATAGTGTCTCCTGTTTTAAAAGCATCCAGGATATTTATGCCCATTCCAGGTTGTGCAATCTTCCCGTAATCTTTTTCGACAGCCTCTCCCCTGTATAGATCTACTTTAAAAGGGAACCTTTCCTGACTGCCTTTTTTTATCGAGCCCAGAAACTCATCCAGCTCCTTCCGCGACCAGCCCTTTTCCATAAGCTGGAGCATCGAGTTGATGACCTGATGAGATATGGCATCAGAAACCTCATCAGCGTTCCTTGCAAAAGAGCGCTGATAGGTCGACGATACGATGAGGTAAGCTACATCAAAACTGACAAGGGATGAGACCAGGACTACGACGCAGACAAAAGACTTTAGACGGAATTGTTTGTTGAAAAGTTTTCTTAAGCCGACTGGAAATTTGTTGTTGACCATTGATAAAAGAATAACATCTGAAAAACAGAATTATCAAGGCTAAGGGCGAGCTCTAAACTAATGAAAACGCGGTCGTGAGTTTATTCCTCTCCTCGGGATATCTTATCATAGTATTCGGGGTAGAGCTTCTTTACGCATTCGGGACAGATGCCGTGAGTGAACTTGGCCTCTGAATGCTCAATTATATATAGTTCAACCTGGTTCCAGTAGCCTTTGTCGTCGCGTATTTTTTTGCACGAGGCACACATCGGCAATAAGCCGCTGAGGATTTTGACTTTGGCAAGGGATTCCTGAAGCTCGCCGATAAGTCGTTCCTTTTCGTTTTCCAGCTGTTTGCGTTCAATGGCATAAAGGATTGCCTTTACCAGCAGGCTGCTGTTTGTCTGGCCTTTTATCAAATAGTCCTGCGCGCCATCCTGAACAGCCTGTAGGCCGACCTGTTCATCAGACAGCCCGGTAAATACAATAATAGGCAATTGGCTGAACCTCTCACAAATATTTTTGACAATGGATATCCCCTGGCTGTCAGGAAGTCCGAGGTCAAGCAGAACAATATCGATTCCACCGGAATCTATCCTGGCAATTCCTTTTGCGAGACTGTCTGCATGTTCAAGGATAACGTTATTTGTCTTCTCTGACAACATTTCGCGTATCAGGTATACATCAGCCGGGTTGTCCTCAACCAGTAAAATGGTCACTTTTTCCCTCCTGTTCATGTCTTGTTCTCTCCCCTTTCCGGAATAGTGAAATAAAAAGTCGATCCTTTTCCAGTTTCGGACTCAACCCATATGCGGCCGCCGTGACGCTCTACGATCTTTTTGCAGACCGCAAGGCCGATCCCTGTTCCCGGGTAATTGGCCCTTCCATGCAGCCGCTGAAATATGACAAAAATACGTTCAAAGTATTCCTGTTCGATGCCGATGCCGTTGTCTGCTACCGAAAAAAACCATTCGGCATCCTGCTTCCTGGCCGAGATATGAACTTTCGGGGGCTCTTCCCCGTGGTATTTTATGGCATTTCCGATCAGATTCTGAAAAAGCTGGCCCAACTGAACGCTGTCTGCCATTACAGTCGGCAGTGTGTCGCAGGTTATTTTTGCAGCGGCTTCCTTTACAATCAGTTGCAGATTCATAATGATACGGCTGAAGACCGCGTTGCAGTCGGTCTCTGCAAAAGCCTTTCCCATTGTTGTCACCCGTGAGTAGGCAAGAATATCATTAATCAGTATCTTCATCCTGCCGGCGCTGTCGACAATATAACCAATAAAAGTATCAGCCTTTTCGTCAAGCTTGCCGCGATACTTGTTTGCAAGAAGTTCGGCGAAACTTGACATTGTTCGAAGGGGCTCCTGAAGATCGTGTGATGCGACATAGGCAAAATCCACGAGTTCCTTGTTGGAACGTTGAACATCAGCAAGCAGCATTTCCCTCTCTTCCTCCGCACGCTTGAGGAGGGTGATGTCCGCACTGTAAACGCGGACCGCATCTATTTCCGGAACATGATGGACAGTCTGATGGAAGAATGATCGATTTGCTTCCACCTCACGGGTAAAGGACCGTATCAAGCCTTTTTTGAACTGACTGATGACAGGCTGCAGCCCCGCGAGGAAAGGGTGTTCAAGTCCGGCTGCGGCAATATCTGGAAAAAGTTCCATTGCAGTCGGGTTCACATATATAATTTTCCCGTCGTGATTTATTTCAAGAATGGGTGTAGGGTTGAGTTCAGGGAATGACGCGAGATGCGCCTGTTCTTTTTGCGCCAGCTTGCGCTCGGCAACCTCTTTTGCCAGTTCGTCGCGTGATACCGTGGTGGCTTTCAGGTGCTCCGCCATTTGATCAAAGGCCTTCGAAAGTTCTCCGATTTCGTCATTTGATACAGCTCCGATATGGACGTCGGTATTGCCCGATCCGATAATCTCAACTCCGGCCCGGAGCTTATTGATCGGATTGATGATGCTCCTGCTGATACGTTGTGCGCTCAACAAAGTAATTGCGCTAAGCACGGCAATAACGATTGGAATAAATATGATGATCCTGCGATTAATATCAGCGATCTCTTCATTACTTAGAGAGGTGAGCCGGACAGCATCCAGCGAAACCTCGCGCGAGCGCTTGACTATCAGGTCAGCAAGCTGGGTCCGCTGACGGTCGAGAGCAGTATTGTTTATCAGAGCTTGAGGTCCGGGAACTTTTTCGTCGACTGTCGCGACCAGATTGTCAAAAAGCACTCGCATATTATTGAGGTTTTGACCCATCCTGCCGGTAATATAATGCCAACGGCTGCGCTTGAGTTCGATACTGTAAAGATTCTTTACAAGTGCGTTATAAGCGATCTTCCATTGCTCTTTCGGACGTTTTTCAGGATATCTGAGATATCTGTCGCTCAGGCTGCTAAGCAAGTAAGAGCCTCTCGCGAGTTCATCTGTGGCCTCAGATCTTTCAAAAGCCCCTTGCTGCATTCTTAAGGCCATGACGAAAAACAGGCTTATCGTGAACACCATGCCGGCAAACAGCAGGATGTTGATTTTCAATCGGGTCGCTATGTTCATGAGTTTCTCATCTGTTTATTATAAGGACCGAAGCGGGATCCACCGCGTCCATGGATTGTTCATACATATAATTCATAAAGTTCGGGACTTCCTTTTGGTCAGTAAGCCGATTTCGTATCGCCCACCGGGCCTGATCTTCGAGATCGAGTATGAGGGCCTGACCGAGCTGAATATCGAAGTTATAGTCGCCAAGCGTCACAGCATCCTGTCCGAGAAATCCGGCAACGATCATGGAGGCCCCGTCAGGATTGTCCCTGATATATTTTTCCGACTGCATCAGGGCGCGCAGGATTTTCGTTACTGTTCCAGGATTGGTCTTTACCAAATCCTGCCCTGCAACTATATTCCACCATATCTTGTAAATATTGTCGTTCGAAAGCGTTACGGCATTGGCGCCCAGGGTCCTTTGTTGATTTGTGATATGAGGCTTCCAGGATACCGCGGCATCGATGTTGCCCCTTGCCAGGGCATCGGCTGTTTTATCAGGAGACACATTTACTATATGGACGCTGTCTTCAGATATTTTGTTAAATACCAGATATGTATGCAGATAGTATTCACTGTTAGTTCCCAGGCTGACTCCTATGGTCTTGCCTTTAAGGTCTTGAGGGCCTGATATTCCATTGTCTTTTCGGGCGACAATTTTCATGTATTTGTTCGAATCGGCTATGGTGGCAACAACGAATATTCTTTCCCCTTTCAGTCCTGCAAACATTACTGGCGTCTCAGCAACTGTGGCAAAATGCGCCTTCCCGCTGATAACGGCATCAAGGGCGTCTTTACCCGTCCAGTATGGCTGGAGCGACACCTGCAAGCCCTCACGTTTAAAATAACCCCTTGAGTATGCCACATACACCGGCGCTGAAATGGGTTGTCTGGAAACTGCGATTGTTATTTTAGCGGACTGTTCAACCTTTTTCGATTTGCAGCCCGGCTGAATACCTGTGATACCTGATAGAACAAGGGCAATGGCTGCAATTATCACCATCTTTGGTTTAAGCATGTATTTTATCTCTCTTTTGCCTCTGTGTAGTAATTCCAGCCATTATGCTCATAACACGTATATGGCTTCAATTTTACAGTTTTCAGTCGGTTGTTGCAACGATATAACCTTTCTGATAAGATTATCGCAATACCTGGCAAAAGGGGACGTACGAAAAGGAGTGTCCTTTACTTGCTTTAGGGCAGTGTTTCTGATGATGCGCGATGCTGAATATTAATAAAATTCTTCTTCCGGTCGATTTTCCGAATCCCTCGCTGCGTGTGGTCCATCAGGCTGCGATATTGGCCCGCCATTTCCATTCTGAGATCGTGATGCTGCACGTCGTGACAGCGGTGGGCCATACCGCCGGTATGCCGGCGGATGGCCGTGAGCCCGCCGGTTGGGATATGCTCGCGGAAATTACCAATTCTATCGGGCCGGAGCTTGACGACCTTACCGTTAAGCGCGTTTTGGTCAAAGGCGGTGCGGCCCGGGCAATTTTGCAGACGGCCCAGGACGAAAAAGCCGACCTGATCATGATGCCGTCCCATGGCCACGCGTTCAGCCAGTTTCTTCTGGGCTCTGTGACAGCGAAAGTGCTGCACGGGACCGAGTGCCCGGTTTGGACCGACGCCCATGTGGAAGAATCACCAATGCAGGGGTTTGCGGTCCGCAATGTCCTGTGCGCGGTCGATTTCACCACCTATAATCACAAGGCTGTGTCGTGGGCCGTGCAAATGGCCGCCGAATTTGGCGCCCGTCTCACGCTTGCTCACGTCACTCCGGGGGTGGAGTTGTGGGGGCCGGGTGGCAGCTACGTCAATCAGGAGTTGAAAGAGGCGCTTGTCGGCAACGCTTCTCAGCATATCGCTGAGTTCCAGAAAGACATAGGAATCACGGCAGACGTATTTATAGGCAGTGGTGACGTGCCCAAGGTGCTGAGCCAGGCTGCAAAGCAGACGAAGGCAGATTTGCTGGTTACCGGGTGCCGCCCTTATGGAGGTCACCTGCGGACTCACGGCTACGCAATCATTTGCGCGGTGCCGATTCCAGTTCTAAGCGTATGACGGTACTGACTTTGTTTCCTAACGCTATATTATGACATACTATCTGGCCAAAAAGCCCTTGCACAATGTTTTATTTACTATAATACCGCTATTGGGTATTGTCTTATCCTTCATTGTCTCTGCATCGAGTTATTACTCTGACAGGAAACTCATACGGGCAGAATTCAATGAAGCTGTGGAAAATCGCTACTCTGCGTTAAAGAGAGAGCTTGACAGCGATCTGGCCGTGCTTACGTCGCTTCAAGCCCTGTATTATACGTCGGGAAAGGACGTAGAAAGGTCCGAGTTCCGGAATTTTACAAGCCATATTCTTAAGCAGTATGCCAGCATTCAAGCCCTTGAATGGATGCCGCGCGTACCTGATTCCCGGCGGGAGGCATATGAACGTGCTGCAAGAAGAGAGGGCTTCCCTGATTTTCAATTCACTGAACGTATTGCACAGGGAAAGATGAAGAGGGCTGAGAAGCGAAGTGAATATTTCCCGGTCTATTTTGTCGAGCCTTATAAAGGTAACGAGATAGCCCTTGGTTTTGACGATGCTTCCACTCCCGACCGGATGGAGACTTTGGAAGTCGCCCGAAAGACAGGCGAGATGCGTGCGACTCCAAGAATAACCCTTGTCCAGGAGACCAGGAGTCAATTCGGTTTTATCGTCTTTGCGCCGATCTACAGGAAAGGGGCGTTGGTAAATCCCGATCAGCCGCGATGGGAGCATCTTGAAGGCTTTGCCCTGGGCGTATTCAGGATCGGCGACATTGCCGAAAAAGCAACGAAGTATTTAAAACCTGAAGGCGTCGATTTTTCTATCTATGATGCATCGGCGCCTGAGAAAGAACGTTTTCTTTATACTCATTCATCACGTACTCGTAAAACTCCTTTACTGGACCAGGAGCATCCAGGGACAGACTTTAAAAATTCAAAGATGATCGAGGTCGCCGGGCGGAAATGGATGGTAATCTATTCGGCCACACCGGACTTTATTTCGGCAAGGCGCAGCTGGCTCCCCTGGGGTCTCCTCCTGGCAGGGTTAGCGTTTACAGGACTTGTTGCAGGTTTCCTGGTTATTGTTCGTCATGCCGGACATGTTGAAAAGTTTGCTAAAGATTTATCGGAACTCAATGCAAAACTCGCACATGAAATTATGGAGCGCAAACAAATAGAGGCTGACCTAAGCGTGAAGCAGCAGCAGCTCGAGGAACTAAATGCGACCCTGGAGCAAAGAGTGCAGGAAGAAATCGTTTTACGCCAGGAAAAAGAACAACTTTTGTTCCAGCAGTCCAGGATGGCGGCCATGGGGGAGATGATAGGAGCAATTGCCCACCAGTGGCGGCAGCCTCTCAATGTCATCGGCCTCATCATACAAAACCTGCAGATGGCATATGAATATGGCGAATTGGATAAGGAGCGGCTCAAAAATGCTGTTGCTACAGCTATGTGGCAGATTAATTTTATGTCGAAGACCATCGATGATTTCCGCAATTTCTTCAAGCCTTCAAAGGAAAAGGAAAATTTTGAT
>JBEKJD010000011.1:0-23289 GCA_050011415.1 Dissulfurispiraceae bacterium
TTGAGCTGTGCTGGCAGCAACCTTATCTGCAAGAGCTGGACTAAACTTTAACACATCATTTTTTGTAACATTATGCCACACGGGTAAAATGACCTTTTTGCCTTCAATTTCCCGCGCTGTCAAGCCATTCAATTCATACTGAGGCCATTCTTTCTTGAAGAATGCGGGAGAAAGAATAACGATCCCGTACCTGGAGTTTACCAAGCCTTTATCAATAGACCTGCGCAGACTATCCCCAATTTCAAGTGTAAACTCATCATACCAAATCAAGAAGCCTAGCTCTTTCAGTTTTTCAGCTAAGGGTCTTGCTACGCGCGCTTTATCCTCTGTTGCATGCGAAATAAATGCGTCATACCCCACATCTTTTGGCGGTTTGTTGGCTTTCTTAAATTCTTTATCGTGTAATCGGAGCATTAATCCAGTATGCATTGAAAAAGCTTCGTCGGCATTCTTAAGTCTCTTCTTGGTATATAAATTTATCGGAGATGAGCCTCCTACAACCCACAATTCCGGGTATCTCTTATCAGTTGTTTTTACGGAAAGTACTACGTCCTCTAAACCAAACAATGTAAAGCTTTCTTCAAAGCTTACTTCGAGAACATTAGTATTGGCTTCGTGTTCGACATAATCTCGCGCACGTTTCATCAGTTTTTTGATTGAGAGTGCATTCATTGCATTATCTGGTAATACAAATAAAGTGCCTAAAGACTTATTTTCATAATAACTGTTCCTTTATTTTTTTGCACGAATTTGTTCCATCATTTGACATAACCGTATAACGGAACTTTTTCGGGGAAACAAGAATATTCCTGATGCACTTTGGGACACTCTGAAAAATGAGAAGAATCCATTTAAAACGCAAATCTTCATATTAAGAATCCATTGTTAGCGTTATCTGATAATTTATATCACATTCAAGTACTGAAAAAAGGAAGTGAACATCAAGAGACGGATCGTAAGATCCCCTTGGGCTACACGTGTTGACAGGCAGGGCAATGTGACTCGCTCTTTGTCCTTTATTTGCACGCAAATTTGACGTGGAGTTGACAAAAAATCAAATGCCGACTATCAGCGTGTCCGGACAGCCGATTTAAAAACCTCATTGCTGTATCTTCCCCACTAATTTTATAATGGTTTATATGAAAAATATTATTTCTGTAAGTAGGCGAACAGATATACCGGCATTTTATGCAAAGTGGTTTACGAGACGCCTTGAGGCAGGGCATGTATATGTTTTAAACCCCTATAATAAGAGATTTAATAAAGTGTCACTTCGTCCAGAGAATATGCATTGCTTCGTATTTTGGTCTAAAAACTATGCCCCCCTTATTCCTTATTTAAATAACATTGAAAAAATCTCCAAGAATCTTTTTTTTCATTTTACAATTACCGGCATGCCTAAAACTATAGAGGTTAATAGTCCCACTCATGTGGAAGCTATACGAGATTTAATTTACTTATCCAAAAGGTACTCACCTAAACATGTTATATGGCGCTTTGATCCAATATGCATAACTGACAAATTATCATTTGCATACTATGAGGATATTTTTACTCAGTGCGCCGAGCAAATGAAAGGACATTGCAATAGTTGTTATATCAGCTTCGTTAATAAATATAAAAAAGTAATTACCAATTTTGCGCGATACACAGATCATTCATTGATCGAGTTTTCTCACGAAACATTGAGACAACACTCACTTAAGCTCAGCAGTTTAGCAGCAAAGTATGCAATTAGATTATATGCCTGCTGCAATGATTATCTTCTATCGGACAAAGTTTACAAAGGTGCCTGTATCGATGCAAATTATCTTGCAGCCCTATTCGATAAACCAGATATAACATCATCTGCCGGACCGACTAGAAAAGAATGTGCATGCGATAAAAGCATTGATATTGGCGCATATGACACATGCCCACACGGTTGCGCATATTGTTACGCGAATGCTGATATTGTGACGTCACGAGAAGCATACTTAAAGCAGCAAGAATATTGGAACGCGTTAGGCAGGAACATACAAGAGGGGGAGGATCTATTGAGCAGGAGTGATCAAGGAGATCTGTTCTAAGATGACAAGACCCGACATTCTGGATCATTATTATTTCAATGTCCTGAAGCCTTACATTAAGAACGCTTGGGGAATAGATATCGATTCCCACAAAGAGACTCTGAAGGATTATAAGAATCCTGATTACTCGCACATCACGGATCAGACAGAACACAGGAAATATATCATTGGTAACAGTTTATGGTATCTCTATTCGCACTTTTACAAAGTGAAATGCGCATTTGATACGATATCCATAGAGCTTGCTAATGCAAAACAATATACATCATTAATAATGCCAGGGGATAAGTGTATGTTAGATGTTGGCGCTGGATTATTAACTGGTACCCTGGCCTATGTAGCTTTTTTGAAAGAGAATTTTAGATTAGATAAAGATTACGACAAACTACATTTTATAGCGAATGAGAGTGATCCCTTTAAAGTTGAGTTATTACGAGAAAACAAAACGAATATCGAAAAGCTGATAAAGGATTATCTGGGTGTAGTAATCATAAATGCTTGTATCCTGAAGTGGATAGATCATTTCTCTGTTGAGATGTATGAGGACATTAATGCCTATTCAAATAGGAGCCATCTTGTTCATATCGAACCTACCGATTACGAGGATATCATTGAGAAGCTGAGCAAGATTCAAACGTATAAGAGTGTCAAGATCGGCAGGCTTTTCAACTATCAGGGGAATATTCCTTATGTCTACGCTAATCATCCAGATGGGCCGTTTGCATGGAAAGATGCTGGTTCTGGCGAATTTAAGCTTCTATATTGCTATGAAACTAATCTGGAGAAGACTTTCTTTTCGAAAGAAAGGCTATCAGCAGCCTATTACAAAGCACGTCCAAATATCATCGCCAGTCAATACTATGATAAGATAGATTTGGTCATATTCGACAAAACTCTAACCAAATCGCTTGCAGAATTATCACAACTTCTCGCAAAAGAAGATAATAATGGGAAACCTTCGTTCAAATTTGCTCGAACTCTTGATTACAGGGTTCATAAAAATATTAGTGATGGAAAATATTCATTCAGACATATGTCAACACGAAAGATAGATAATGAAATTGCTTCTGTTGCCATTGTTGAGCCAATAGCTGAAACGGATTCTTATATTGAGGAGATTGCGAGCCAGACTTGTTCATATGGTAACAGGCTGGACGTTAGATCCAAATTGCGATTCTATTCATATTTCCTGGATGCATGGTTAGAGTTTAGATCAAAAGCGTTAAATTTTGCTCTGAGCAATAACTATGCTATCTTCCAGTATGATTTGGAGAAATATTATGAAAATATCAGTGTTGCAGTGCTGACACAAATCTTGGGGTTTTGTAGTCGCCCCAAAAATGACTTTATTATGGATTTAACAGCAACAATGTTCAATACAAAATGTTACACCACCACAAGAAAAACTAAATGCCTGAATTGTAGTTATGAAGACAAAGATAAACGAGACTGTAATGAAAGGTACGGCTTACCTCAAGGACCTATCTCTTCAGGTTTTTATGCAAATATCTATTTATATCCTCTAGATGAGGCTATGACGCAGATTAAGGGATTTGGGAAATCGTTTCTGTACCTGCGGTATGTTGATGATATCATTGTGGTTACTTCTGAGGAGAATAAAAATAAGATATGCTCCATATTGCAGGATACTATTACTCAGTTAGGCTTAAAGATTGGAATTGACAAGATTAAAACGTATTCAGCTCCGGAATTTGAACGACAACATTATCCAATATCAATAGTCGATATATGCAAGGAGTCAAGTGCATATATGGATTTATTCTTCTATGTCCCTGATGACTATTACGAAAACAGGACAAATTTAAATTTTATTCGAAGTTATCAGAAATGTCTCAGGAACCTTGGCTTTAATATTACAGATATAGATTATCTAAGTAAAAAGTTGGATAGGACTGATAATTACCACAGTATTTACACAACTATATTTAAGCACAAGTGCTATGGAGCCCATTCTGTTCCCTATAGCACAATAGTTAAGTTCTCATTTCCACCGGTTGCGATGATTGATAACCCAGTGCAATGGTGTGAGACTATATTAAAAAATAATCCTTGGTTAAACAACTTTATCAACCAATTGAGAAGTAACATCTATGCTAAAGTATCTGAAACGTTCAATGCATATAAGCAGAACCCGGATCGGATAATTGCCGGACAACTCAAAAGCTTATTATTTAGAGCTAGATGCTATTATGACAATAAATACAAAGAAATTGCAGCTGAAATAATCAATAGCTGTCTATATTTGATACCATATAAACTTGCTTTTGATCTCATCTCGGGTTGTAATAACGACGGCCTAGAATATTATACAAAATTGTTGAATGAGCTAACGTCATCAGATGAAAAGCTAAGAGATAATAGCCTCTTAGTTGCTCACGCACTGAAGCACTTGGGAGATTATTATCATTGTAAGGAAGTCTTTGCTACTTTAGTTGAATGTCTTGATAAATTCTATTGTATCAAGAAAGATGAGCATAGCGATAGAGAGGTAATTAACGAGAATCCTTATAGAATCAAATACCCTTCTGGGTATATAGTATTATTGCTTTCACTCACCGAAGCTATCTTAAATATTCCAAAAGAACATTGGGCACCGGAGAAGGATCAAATACGGCTGTTCCAAAGTCTACAATTATTGTTGAACATGCTGAATATTGAACAAACTTATCTCAAAAATACAGAGAAAATCCTATATAGTTTTAAGAAAGCTATTAAACGGAATATTGTCACAATAATGGCAACGATTCTAAACTCCACAGAATTTATCGATTTAAATCTGGTGTATACAAGCCAACATGTAAAAGATATTTTGAAAATGTATGTTAAAGGGGAATTCGAATTTAGTGGCTATATAACTTCAGAATCAGTAAATCATATGCCAGCAGAGTTTTTATCTGATGAAGAAGTAATAATATCTTAAAGATAGATTGCCACGGATGGGCAAAAAATGGAGGCTTCTTTTGGAATTCAACACGCTTGACGAAATCTCCCAAGTGTGTAGTATCAGGATGGAGACCGCAATTCCAATGGATATGCAGAGTACTCTTATTGTCTTGGTGAAGCCGTATAGCCCCTGGGTGTGATCATAAGGTTGTTCCATGTGAAAGTTGTGGAATTGCCGATAACGACTGTGGTCTGCATATCTATGTGATGATTCAGCATATCACCAAGGGTTGTAATAATTATTTCTTCATCTTCTCTCATCGCAGCTCTTACAATGCCCACCGGGGTTTCCGCTCTCCGGTATCGCAGGCATATCGTCTGCGCCCTGTTGATGTGATCAGGTCTCCCCATGCTTTTGGGATTATATAGGACAATAACAAAGTCAGCCATTGCAGCGGCCTCAAGTCTTTTCTCTATGAGTTCCCAGGGGGTAAGCCTGTCCGATAAGCTCACAACTGCAAAGTCGTGCATCAAAGGCGCCCCAAGCCTGGAGGCACTGGCATTCAGCGCTGATATGCCTGGTATGATCTCAACAGCGACGCGGGGTCCGTGTTCTGCTCTTAATAACTCAAGCACCAGCCCTGCCATTGCATAAATCCCGGGGTCCCCGCCGCTTACCACTGAGACGGATTTACCGCTCAAAGCAAGGTCGACCGCGGTCCTGCATCGGTCTATCTCCTGCGTCATGCCTGTTGAAACAATCTCTTTATCTTTTATCAGCTCACTTATCAAGTCAAGATATGTGCCGTAGCCGACGATGGCTTCCGATTCCCTTATCGCTTTTTGGGCATAAGGCGTAATGTGTTCAATACTTCCAGGTCCTGTGCCGACTATATATATCTTCCCTCCGGCAATGGCATTGCTGTCTCCAATGCCGTGGCTTTCTTCACTTATTGCAATCGTTACATTGCCTCTTTTCTGCTTATGCACTAAAAGCGTTCCGGCTGTCGAGGCGCTTAATGCTGCAGCCTCTGCTACGGCATAGGCCCCCGTAGCCCTAAACACAGCCTCAGATTTTTCTATATCCGGGACTTTGTTCAACTCGTCAGGAGTGAAGGTCACGATTTTAATTTTGTGTTCCCGCGCAAAATCAACGAGCCCTGGCTCGCCGGCTTTCAGATCAATAGTGGCTAAAACGCGGACAGACAAGAACGAGAGATTATGCCCGTCGAACACCTCTGTCACAGCACTACCGATCTCGGCCGCCGAAGTACCGCTGTTGCATCCTATGCCGAGGATCAGATTTTTCGGTCTCAAATAAAGTTGGTGCTTTAATGAAGGGATGGAAGGAGAAATTATTTTTTTGTTTGTGATGCACACATCGGCAAGCTGTGCATCCGGAGTTTTCAAAAAAACATCGGGCAGCTTCACAGGCGTCTCAATATATATATTGAGTGTCCCGTTATTGAGAAGCCGCGTACAAATTGACGGGAGAAGTTCCCACTGCTCAATTACGAGATCATTTTCAGCAGCCCACATATCTATGGAAGGCAACCCATTAACATCTGACGCAGTAGTAATGACAGGCTGCCCCCCCAGGAAATCCGCAATTTCAGCAGCAAGGCTGTTGGCGCCGCCTATGTGTCCGCTTAGAAGGCTGGTGACGAACCGGCCTTTTTCATCCATCGTCACAACGCCGGGGTCTGTGCGCTTATCGTTGAGCAAGGGTGCTATACTCCGAACAACGATGCCGGCAGCCATTATAAAGATCAGACCGTTATCCGGTCCCCACGAGGAGCGTACTGCCTGAGCGCTGTATTTTATAATCGTGATGTCAGGATAAAGGCTTCTGAGTCTTTCCGCCAGCAGCAGGCCGTTGTCCGTTATATAGAATGCCGTTTTATTTCCTGTATTCATGCGTGAAATCCCTGCTGTACAGTCTTGACTCTTTACCCAAAGCGGACGCGGAGGCTTTCAACGATTCCCCCACATAGATAAGGGCGGTTTTTTTGATGCCCTCAGTTTTTACAAGCTCAACAATATCCTTGAGCAGTCCTCTGACCACCTTCTGCTGAGGCCAGGAGGCTTTTTCAACGATGGCTACCGGCGTGTCCCCGGTATATCCTGTCATAAGTTCATCTCTTACTTTTTCGATCAAACCTACACTCAGGAAAATCACCATGGTTGCACGGTGCCTTGCGAGAGAGCCGAGTTGTTCGCTCTCCGGTACAGGCGTTCTACCTTCAATGCGCGTGAATATGACTGTCTGGCTTATTTCAGGTATGGTGAGTTCCTGCCCCAGCACAGCTGCCCCGGCCATAGCCGACGAGACGCCGGGGACGATTTCGTACCCGATGCCGGATGCGCTGAGCCGCTCTATCTGCTCGGAAATGGCGCTGTAGAATGCAGTATCTCCTGTATGAAGCCGCACAACCATTTTGCCGGACTTTACGGCACTCTCGATGACTGCTGTCGTATCGTCGAGGGTCATTGAGGCTGAATTATAAATTTCAGCTTTTAGCCCGCTCAGAAGTTCGGGATTTACCAGGCTGCCGGCATAAATGATCAGGTCAGCCTGGTCCAAAAGTCTTCTGCCTTTGAGCGTTATCAATTCCGGGTCACCTGGCCCGGCCCCAATAAAGTATACCTTAGCCATTATGGTCCCCTTCTGATTTGCCGCGAATATGCTCGTGCACTACTGATACCGCCTGCCTGATTTCCTCTGTTTGCGGCAACGTTGCGGCAACTCTGTCTATGTAGTTGTCTTCAAGCGCGCGCCTTCGGGACTCTCTGAAATTCAGATCATACGCCCATGATAATATTGTGAGTTTAAAGTCATTGAGCGTTTTTAGCATAGCCAGCGGGACCAATTGTTTGTTAAATATGCGGGCCAGCACTTCCTTTGAATATTCGGCAGTGTCGGGAAAACCGAGTGACACGGCAGACGGCCTGTTTTCCAGACAGTCTTCGCTCAAATATTCAAAAAATATGCGCCATATATCCAGCTTGTCCGCATCCCGGATCAGTTTTATAAAAAAAATGATATCAGGTCCGGCCAAGTGAGGCACCCTGAAGGCGTTGTGGAATTTGACCGCAGTTGTAATTATTTCCTGCTCGCGCAACTCAAGGTCCTTAAGTATGCCGGCAGCGGCAAGCACCTCAGCCCCTAATTCTCCATGGTTTACGGAAACATTATCTTTAAATGTTTTGTACTTGGCGTATTGGGGGAATCTCCCGACATCATGGAAGAGCGCGATCGCCTCTGCAATCATGGCATCGCCCTCGTCTGAGGATTCATCCCGGACTATGCCCAGAATATTTGCGCAGACATTTGCCGTATGCTGTTCCTTCAGCACCAGGTTCCTATTGTCATTCTCATCCGATGTATGGAAAGAAGCGCAATAGCTGGAGAACCATTGTTTAAAGATAACCAGATCGTCGCGGTTCATTTTTTGATGATCAGCACTGAAAAATAGCTGAGCTCTTTCCCCCTCAGTCCGCTTATATCCCGCACTACCTCTTCGTCATGCATCCCGGCCTTTGATATATAGACCGATTTGCCGGTAAGACCTGTTTCCTCGAGGACCTCAAGAATCCGATCAAAAACCTTGTGGACTTTCATGAGCACTACCGTATCAAAGTGTTCGAGCACGGCGCCTATATCACGCACATATGTTGCAGGCAGAACAGCGATCCTTTCGTCAGCCAGTCCGAGTGATATTCCTGCCCGGGCAGCTGAAGCAGTGATTGATGATATTCCGGGGACAATCTCGACAATGAGCGAAGGATTGAGTTCAAGCAGCCGGTCATAGAGGTAGAAAAAGGTGCTGTAAATCGTGGGGTCCCCTATGGTAATGAATGCCATATCAGTCCCCCTGTTAAGAATGCCCAGAACGGTTTCTACGGTCTCATTCCATTTGGTATCCAGCTCGCAGATTTGCGCCGGACCCCTTGTTTTTCTCATTGGGAAGTGCGCCTCTATTATCTCCTTACCGGCCATGTCCACGATTTTTTTTACAATGTTCAATGCAGTGCTGCTGCCTTCTTCCCTGCCTTTAGGGACGCAAATACAGCGCACTTCCCTGAGTATCCGAACAGCCTTGAGAGTAAGCAGTTCGGGGTCGCCGGGCCCAACGCCTATGACATACAGTGTGCCTGTCACAAATATTCACCACCCTCACTATTTTTTAATCCGGTTATTATAAATACAGGATTGAGTGCCGACAGGAAATTGCCGTCGCCGGCAGCCTTAATCCTTGAAACAGAAATCTGCGATATGTCCATTATAAAGCCTGCTCTTTTCAGTTCGTAAATTGTCGTGTCCAGGGTCTCTATTTTAACTGCATTTATAACAACAATTCCGGAAGACATTGTTTTGGCGATCAGGGGAATAATCTCTGCAAGCTGTCCGCTGCCGCCTCCTATGAAGACCCTGTCCGGAAGAGGGAGTTCTTTTAAAGCATCCGGGGCAAGGCCCTCTATAACCTCCACATTTGATGTTTGAAACCTGGTCCTGTTTTCCCTGATGTTGGCTATCTGCTCTTTGTTTTTCTCGACAGCGAATACTTTTAATCGTGGGAATAGCCGGGCCGCCTCGATGGATATGGAGCCTGAGCCTGAACCTATATCCCATAATACGCCTGCCTGCGGCAGCCTTAATTTGTGTATGGTTACTGCCCTGACCTCATCTTTCGTTATGAGCCCTCCTGAATGGGCTATTTCTTCTTCTTTTAGTCCGAAAGCGCTGTCAGAAGGCTTTGGGCCGGGGACCGCAGGTTGCAAACCCAGAATTATTACGACATTTGGACCAGAAAATAACTTTCCGGCAATCTCTTCAGGCGACCCCTCTGTAATTTTCTCATCCTCATACCCGAGCTTTTCGCAGACATAAAGCATGGGGGAGAGGCTATTGGCCCGCCTCAGGCGGGGTGACAGGCTAAGGCCCCGGGCTATTTCAGAAGGATTGTTTTCCCTGTCTGTCAGAATGGCGATTTTATTATGCCTCTCAAGCAGAGACGGAATATCCTGTATCTCATACGGCAGGCGTCTTCTTTTTGCGGGGTCCGGACCTCCGTGAAGGCTAATGAGAAAAGCGTCATTCCACGACTCTTTTATCCTTGAGAATGCTATCTGGACGTTTGACAAATCAGGAATTATCTCCACTGAGCTTTTCCCGAACTCTTCTACAATTCTTCTGCCGATGCCTGAAAATAGAGGGTCTCCCGAGGCTATCAGGACAATCTTTTTTGTCTCATGGTTGTCGCGTAGGAAGTTAAATGTTTCATTGATATTATCAGGCACGATGACTTTATTTTTTACAGCTTCAAATTCTTCATATCGCTTAAAGACTTCAAGGAGTCTTTTGGACGCAAGAATAACGTCGGAACCTGAAATAAGGTCCCGGGCTTTTCTGTCAAATGGCTTAAAGCCTATGCCTATGACAGTGATTTTATTCGCTGCTTGCAATTATATCTCCTTCATACGACACAAGGTGTGCCGTAACCGGTGTACCGCATGCAATTGCCTCGGAATATCTTTTAGCTTCAGCGCATACTTTTGAAAAAATAGTTTTTTGCCCCGCCTGAGGCGGGTTGTTTGCCCTGTTAAGAAAGTCAAAGATCTCTCTTGCAGTGTTGAATTCCATTCCTTCAGGAGTTTTAATCCCGATAGAGTGCAGGAACTCCACAGCCTTTTTCATAACAATTGCACCGTGCCGCACATGGGTAGTATACCCCGAAAAGTCTGCGACTTCCCGTGGCCCAGGGTTTGGTGTTGCCATTGCGATCTTGATCATCTTGGCCCATTGGGCACATAGATGAATAGCTGCGAAGCCGTGCCGTGCAGCCTCGAGAAGGGCAAATTCGAGGTAGTCGCCCATCATGACATACGATTCAACAGGAAAGTCCGTTTTTTTCATATGGGCTTTCTCTGACGCCCTGCCTGCGGACAGCACGATGATGCCGTGTCCCATCGCCCTTGCCACATTCATTGACGCTGATATGGTGGCTGTCCATGCATCAGAAGATATGGGGCGGACAATGCCTGTAGTCCCAAGGATTGAAATACCTCCGACAATGCCAAGCCTGTGATTGAGGGTCTTCTTTGCAAGGTGTTCACCATCAGTTACGGAGATTGTTATCTCAAAAGTCCGCAAGGCCGCTTCCCTCACAGCCTCATTTATCATCTGTCTCGGCACCGGGTTGATGGCATGCTCTCCTATTGCAACAGGCAGGCCGGGCTTTGTAATAACCCCTACCCCTTTGCCGCCCTTGATTATAAGATGCGGGGACGCGGGGACACGGGGACACGGGGACAAAGAAACAGTGTCATTTAATAATCTTGCTTCCGCAATGATCTCCGCCCCGTTTGTCACATCAGGGTCGTCGCCGGCATCCTTGATTACTGAGGTCCAGGCGGTCTGTCCATTGTCCTTAATGCCTGACCTGTTAATTGTGAAACTCGCTCTTGTGCCGTCCGGAAACGGGACCTCAACCTTCTGCGGAGCTTCCCCGTTAAGCAGCAGCAGAACTGCTGCTTTGGCTGCTCCTGCGGCACAGGCTCCTGTTGTGTATCCGGAACGGAGCGTCTTTCTCAGCATTCTATGCCTGTTCTCGCCTTCACTCCCCGGTGCGAATAATGCTTAATCTCTTTCATTTCAGTTACAAGGTCTGCCTGATCGATAATTCTGCTGTCGGTATACCTGCCGGTAAGTACCAGCTCAACTCCCAGGGGCTTTTTCCCCATTACATCCAGGAGCTCTTCAATGCGTATAAGCCTGTAGTGCAGGGCGATATTAATTTCATCGAGTATTACAACATCATAGTGCCTTGATGCAATGATATCTTTTACCTCTTTAAATCCTTTTTCAGCAGATTCAAGATCAGCCTTTCCAGGTCCCCTCTCCATCATAAAGCCTTTGCCGAACCGTTTAACGGTAATAAGGTCGCTGAACCGCTCAAGTGCTTTATGCTCACTGCAGCGGCGCTGTTTTACGAATTGCGCGATAAATACCCTGAGGCCTGCGCCTGCAGCCCTCAGGGCAAGGCCCAATGCCGCTGTGGTCTTGCCTTTGCCGTTGCCCGTATATATCTGTATGTATCCTCTACGCATTGCCGGTCACGGTCTTTAATATTTCCCTCCGCGCCTCTCCGATGGTAAGGGGTATCTTCCCGAATTGCATCTTGTCCTCATGCTTCAGCCGGTAGATCAATTCCGCAATGTGCGGCAGTCGGAGCTTTACGTTCTCCATCTCCTCCGGGGCTGTGAAGACCGACTCCGGCGTCCCTCCCCTGATAATGGTCCCGGCGCTCAGGATGTAAAGCTTGTCCAGAAAGAGGGGGACCAAATCAACGCTGTGGGTCGCCATAACAATGGTTACATCCCTGTCCCTGTTGAGCTTTGTCAGCAGCCGCATCATTTTATATTCGCCCATGGGGTCCAGCCCCGCGGTTGGTTCGTCGAGGAGCAGTATCTCATGCCCCATGGCCAGCAGTCCTGCTATACATATCCTTTTCTTCTGGCCGAAGCTCAAATTATGAATCGACTTTTTTGAATATCCTTCCATCTCCACATCTTTGATCGCACCAGCGACCCTGCGAGCAACTTCCTCTTCGGCGCAACCCATGTTCAGGGGACCGAAGGCCACATCTTCAAAAACAGTTGGCGCGAAGAGCTGGTCATCCGGATTCTGGAACACAAGGCCGACTTTCCGGTAAATGTCGCGCGGCGAAAGCTTTTTAATGTCTGTCCCGTCAAGGAGGGTGATACCGTCGTAATCGCGTATCAGCCCGTCCATTGCCTTGAGCAGGGTCGTCTTCCCGGATCCGTTCGAACCAAGGATGCCTGTAAATTCTCCCTTCCGCACCTCGACGGAAATGTCATGGAGCGCCCGCGTCCCATCGGGATACCTGAACAGACGTATTGTTGCCTCCAGCCTGATCATATCGTCCATGCAAGCCCCGCAACGATGACGAACAGGAAAGAACAGCCGACCTCAAAGGGCTTGAAGGGCTTGTGTTTCAGCATCGGCATATTTCCGTCATAGCCCCTTTGAATCATTGCTGTCGTTGTATTCTGGCTGTGCTCAAAGGCCTTGAGAGTCAGAGAGCCGGCCATTATGCCGAAAGAGCCGAGACCGCGTCTGATGTTTGAATAACCAAGACGGTTTCGCTGGGCGTTATAAATGACTATTGCGTCCTCAAAAAGCACAAAGATGTAACGGTACGCAAACATTGATATCTCTATGAACGCTTTGGGGATCTTCAGCCAGGAAAGACCTGCCATAAACTCGGCGAATGGCGTCGAAAACCCCAGAACGGCAACAACGGATACTGCGCCCAAAATTCTGCAGCCAATCTGCAGCCCGTCCATAAGTCCATCTTTATGACCTGCAATCCTGGCGCCCAGGATGTTCATAGAGAAGAGAACATCCTCACCGGAAAAGAAGAATTTAAGGAAAAGGACTACGCAGGCAATAAAGAGAGGCTCCGAAAACCTCATGATGAAGACTCTTGGCGGTATCTTCATCCTTATACAGAAAAGAAGGCAGACCAAAGCCGTAAGCAATGGGAAAACAAGTCCCTTATACGTCAGCACCATTAACAGAAGGACCAGGGTAATAAGGAGCTTGACCCTTGCATCGATTCTCAAAAGCACGTTGTCTTTTTTGAAATATTCAGTCAGCAGTTCCATCTTACTCCGAAGCCATCTTGAGCAAGGCGTTGACAATCGCTACAGCAACCGGGGTGCCGCCTTTTCTGCTCAGGTTTGTTATAAAGGGGAACTCCTGTCCCGCAAGAATTGCTTTTGACTCGAAAGCTTTCACAAAACCTACCGGAGTTCCGATAACGAGAACGGGTGAATGGATGAACTGGTGATTGGGGGAATTCAGTATATCAATAACCTTTAATAAGGCGGTAGGAGCATTGCCGATGGCGATAATCCCCACATTCTCTCCGATTTCTTTTTCTATCGCGATTTCAGCGCGTGTTTTGTCCGTTGCCTCTGACGCACGGACCACGTCTTCATCTGCAATACCACAGACCACCTTGCCCCCCCATTGCTCAAGACGCTGTTTACTGATGCCGGTCTTCACCATCTCGACATCAGCAAGAATGTTTTTCCCTTCTTTGATGGCCCTGATCCCGGTTGCAACAGCATCAGGGTGAAATATGAGCGTTTTTGCGAATTCGAAATCAGCTGTTGCATGGATGACCCGCTGCACTATGGGAAGCTGCTCTTTTGGAAACGCGCTCAAATCGCATTCGCCGGAAAGCAATTCAAAACTTTTCTTTTCGATCTCACCAGGCGCCAGCCTCTTTCCGACCCCGGTGGCTGTGCAGATACGCTCCATGGCTATCTCGGCCAGTTTTTTGTGTAAGCCCAGAGGCTCGGTGTAAATGAATTCCACCCAGGGGAACATTCCCCCGGCCTCTTTTATAAGTTCGGGGATGTCTTTCGTAACGTGCATTCCGGAATTCAGAAAGAAAGGGTGAAGGACAATCCTTTGGGCCCCGTCCTTTACGAGTCTCTTAATGGTCTCCATAATATCGGGATTTGCGAATTGAAGATAAGAGGCCGATATGCAATTGTCGCTGCATCCTGCGTGAAGCATACTGTGCAGCATGGCTGCCATGGATTCAAGGTTATTTGCGTCTTTCCTTGGACTGCCGTGGCCTACAAGTATTATGTTTTCCTTCATAGAGCGGTCAGTTCTCCCTTATATAAGTTATAAAATATTCAGCAACCGATCTGTTACCGGCAAAGTGAAGATGAATATAGCTTGCCAGTGTTTTTTTAAAACTGTAACCTTCATCCGCAAGCTCTTCTCCTGACCTGCCGCGAACAGAATATACCTTCGAGGGCGGTAAGGCTGGAAGGCGGGAAGGCCGGGGTGCTTGAAGGTTGGAATGTTGGGCGGACAGACTTTCTGGAGAGTTGTCCATAATCTCCGAATAATGGAATTCATGGCCTCTTAGCCTCTCCCCCTTTTTACCGATAATACAGTCTTTTTCTATCAAGACTTCCCTGTATCCGAGGTGCGATCTTCCTTTCTTCATGCGTGTCTCAAAAGGGAATACGCCGCTCATCCTGAAAAAGCATGAGTTGAGGTCATGGATACCTGATGAAAGGTACATCAGTCCTCCGCACTCGGCATATAACGGTCTGCCGGAGTCAGCCCACGCATTGACAGAGGCAATCATACCTGAGTTCTCTGAAAGGGCTTTTGCATATAATTCGGGATACCCGCCCCCTATATATACGGCATCCGCATCTGCCGGAATCTGCGGATCGGAAAGAGGACTGAAAAAAACGAGTTCCGCGCCGGTTTGCCTGAGAAGGTCGAGGTTGTCTTCGTAGTAGAAGCAAAACGCCTTGTCGTAGGCAACAGCGATCTTCGCCCGGAAGGTAAGAGACGTAGACACGGGTGCAGAAGGACGCGGAGACGCGGGGATGCGGAGACGCGGGGAAACTGCGACATGCCGAATCGGTGATGGGGAGCAAGCTTTTCCTGCCCCGTGTCGCCGTGTCTCCGTGTCGCCGTGTCTCTCTGCCGTTTTAAGGAGCAGGTCGAGGTCAATGTGCTCAATAACGGCATCAGCCAGCTTGTCGATGCCGGCAGAGGCAAGTGGCGCTTCTTCAGCAACAACGAGTCCGAGATGACGATGAGGGATCCCGAAATCAGTGTCCCTCGGCAGAAATCCTAATACAGGGACATTATGGACACTCTCTTTAAGTCTTTTGAAATGACTCTCAGAGGCAACCCTGTTAAAGATAACGCCTGCCATCAGCGCGGAAGCGAATCCTTTCACCAGTGCGCCTGCGCTTTCCGCCATTCCGTAAGCGTCGACGACGAGGATAACAGGCACACCGAGGACAGATGCTATCGTTGCGGTACTGAATTCTCCATCGTACAGACCCATCACTCCTTCGACAACTGCAATGTCGGCATATGCGGCATGCATCTTGAAACACTCGATTACGGACAGCTTCCCGCACATCCACAGGTCGAGGTTTCTTGAGGGCCTGCCGGTAATGAGCCCGTGGAGACCTGTATCAATGAAATCCGGCCCGGCCTTGAACGGCTGGACCTCCAGCCCTTTCTTCCTGAGCGCTGCGAGCAATCCCAGGGTTATGGTCGTTTTGCCGCAGCCGCTATGTGTGCCAGCAATTATCAAGCCTTGCATAACTGGGCCAGCTCCTTAAGAAGCCGCATGTTGTCACGGTTTGCTTTTACAGCTACTCTGGCGTATGGTCCGCCGTGGCCGTCAAGGCCCCGGAAATTCGAGCAATCTCTTATCAGCACACCTTTTTCTTCAAGAGCGCCGATAATTTCTTGTGCACGGTCCAGTTGTATGAGATAAAAATTTGCCGCTGCCGGCAAAAAGGGTATTTTTAAAAGTCTGAATCCGTCCTCCAGTGTCTTTTTCTCATTTCTCATGATCCTGAAAGTGTCTTCTTTATACGATACATCGTCCAATGCGGCAATCCCGGCTGCTTGAGCGAGCGTATTCACCGTCCACGGCTCCTTGTGTTGTTTAATTGTGTCGATCAGCTTCAGAGGAAATACGCCATATCCGACCCGCAGGCCTGAAAGGGCATAGAACTTTGTCATGGATCTGAGGACAATAAGGTAAGGGTTCTCCTCTACCTCATTGATAAGTGAGTCTTCAGGCGAGAAATCAATAAATGCCTCGTCGACAACGAGGTAGCATTTAAGGTCTCTTGCCGCAGCCGCTATTGTCAGCATATCGGACTTTCTCAATATGCCTCCTGTAGGATTATTGGGATTACACAAAAATACCATGTCGACCGAGGTTGGCACAGCCATCCTGTGTGACTGGGAATTCGAGCCTCCGGCCATTGCAGTAATGAATGAGTCCGGATGAACGGCAAAGTTGTCCCTTGCATTCAGCGCATAGCGGACAATCTCCCTGCTGCTGCCCGCTGCCCGCTCATATTCAGAAAATGTCGGAGCTGGAATGAGTATCCTTTCCGGCATGAGCGCCCTGATGACGAGGTAAATAAGCTCTGTGCTTCCGTTCCCGCAAATTATTGACTCGGAGTCGATTGCAAAATGCCTGGCAAGTGTAAGCGTGAGTTGTTTTGCATCAGGGTCAGGATAGTTATCAATGTATCTGAGCGCATCCTTTATACCTGCCAATACTTTTTTAGGTATGCCGAGCGGGTTGATGGAAGCGCTGAAATCAATTATTTCGCTCCCGGGCAGGCCTAATTGTTCTGCAGCCCTGTATATATTTCCGCCATGTGTCCCTTCCATTACGGCAACCTCCTTATTGAAAGTATCAACACCGCGATAATTATGCCCAGCAGGGCGGTGAGTTTGGCAATAGTGATTGCATCTTCAGAGGCCTTAAGGTAATCTCCGGCAGTCTCTTTATCTCCCACCTCTCCGATGTATGGTTTGACTGTTTCAACGCCCCCATAAGTGGATGGGCCACCCATCCTGATGCCGAGCGCGCCTGCCATTGCAGCCTCGGGCATGCCGCTGTTCGGACTCAGATGTTTTTGGCCGTCGCGGCGCATTGTAACGAAGGAATGTCGTGCACAGGTAACCGCCTGTGCAGTGTCCTTAAACAGCATAACAAAAAAAGTTGCTGATACGATCAGTGCGCCCGTCAACCTGGCAGGAAGATAGT
Source organism: Dissulfurispiraceae bacterium (assembly GCA_050011415.1). Taxonomy (GTDB): domain Bacteria; phylum Nitrospirota; class Thermodesulfovibrionia; order Thermodesulfovibrionales; family Dissulfurispiraceae; genus JADFXI01. The sequence continues at coordinate 17,633 of JBEKJD010000011.1, forward strand.
TTGCAATATCGTCGAGGCGTGCCGCTGCCCAACCAAAATGCCGGTACCTGTCGTTTTTATATCCCACCATAGAGTCCAGGGTATTGACCGACTTATATACGATGGCAAGCGGCAGGCCTCCGATTACGAGGTAAAAGAGCGGAGCTATGAAGCCGTCAGACAGGTTTTCAGCAAGACTTTCCATAGCTGCCTTCAGAATATCTTTGCCGGAAAGACTGTATGTATCCCTACCCACGATCATGCTCAGGTTATACCGGGCTTTTTCAATGTCTCCCTCCTTTGCCGACCGGACAACTGACTTTACAGAGGCAATAAGTTCACGGCTTGCCAACGTTGTTGCAGTAAGATAGATGACTACCGCCATCTCTGTGATTGTTCCAGCCCTGCCAGGCAGCAGCCTGACAATGATAAGGATGGAACTAGTTATCAGGAATGCCGGGACAATGATGAGCATGACAAGCATCACGCCTGCCAGCCGCTCCTCTGAAGGCGAGGACGCCCGGACCCTTAAAAAGCGTTCTGCCCTGGTGATGCCCTTGCCGATAATCCTTACAGGATGGGGAAGCCAGGATGGGTCTCCGATTAACAGGTCCAGAAAAAAAGCGAGAAGAAGCTGAACAGGTCCTATCATAAACCAGCCAGCCTCTCTATAAATTCCATATCAACATTTTCCTTTACAATACCGGCAAGGGTGTCCAGCGCCCTGTCCTTTATTGCGCCATACGAGCACATATCGGTCACCGGCGAAAGCCCTTTCCTCATCCGGACCGTGTTTAGAATGCTTCTCCTGAACAGATCGTTTTCGAAGATGCCATGGATATATGTCCCCCAACAGTTATTGTTCCTCGAACCGTCCAATACCGGTGACACGGAGGGACCTGAATGCCTCCGCCATAATTTGAACAGGCCGATATCTCCCGTACTTTCTCCCATGTGAATTTCATAACCGCGCAGTTTTGAAAACGAGACGCTGTCATCAAGGAATTCCGCCTCAACCTGGCAAGTCGTCTTGTCTTTCCCGAACGTGGTTTCTATATTCAGCAACCCCAGGCCGTCAATTACCTCGTTATTACTTTCAACAGCAAGGGGGTCAAAAATCTTTTTCCCTAACATCTGGTAGCCGCCGCACATCCCTATAATCTGGATGCCCTTTGCATACGCCTGTTTTATGCTGGCATCAAGGCCGCCCTCTTTCAGAAACAGCAGGTCTTTTACCGTGTTCTTCGATCCCGGGATGATAACAAGATCGGCGTTCTCAATATCGGCGGGATTCGCAGAGTAAAAGAGTTCAACGTCAGGCTCATATCGGAGCGGATCGAAGTCGGTGAAATTGGATATATAGGGCAGCCTTACAACTACCACCTTTATCCGGCAGACTCCTGACTGTGGCCCGGATGTTTGATGAGCATGGTTCAGGCCCAGTCCGTCCTCTTCGGGAAGACCTATGTCGTGAATATACGGCAGCACTCCGATTACGGGTTTTCCTGTCTTTTCATGAATCATGTCGAGCCCTGGTTTAAGTATCGCTGCGTCTCCGCGGAATTTATTTATGATGAACCCTTTTATCAGCGTGCTCTGCCTGCCCAACAGCTTGACTGTGCCGTAAAGCGAAGCGAAAACCCCTCCCTTATCAATATCACCTACAAGGAGCACGGGTGCCCTGGCATATTTTGCAGCAGCCATATTCACTATATCCACGTCCATCAGATTTATTTCAGCCGGGCTGCCTGCGCCTTCCAGTACAATCAGTTCGTATTGCTGTGAGAGCCGGTCGAAAGATTCTCTGACCGCCTCCCATGCCGTCTTCCTGAAGGCATAGTATTCCTGCGCCTTCATGGAGGCATGTACCCTGCCGTGGATAATGACCTGCGAACCCATCTCGCCCGACGCCTTCAGCAATACGGGATTCATATCGATGACAGGTTCCACCCGAGCAGCCTCTGCCTGCAGCACTTGCGCCCTTCCCATCTCCCCGCCGTCCCATGTGACGGCGGAATTGAGCGCCATGTTCTGGGCCTTGAAAGGGGCGACATTGACTCCTTTGTCCCTGAAAATCCTGCACAGGGCCGCTGTAATGAGGCTTTTGCCTGCGCCGGAGCCTGTGCCCTGTATCATCAATGCCTTAGCCAAGCGGCCCTCCATTCAACAGTTTTATTACAGGGTATCGTTCCCAGAATTCAATAATATTGATTGCAGCCGGGTCCTGTTCAATCCGGAAGACATTTTCAAGGGGGACGCCCATAAGATGACATAGGATTATTCTGTTCACACCCCCGTGGGCAGCTATCACAATGTGGGTTGCCGTGTTTTTTCTTTCTGCGGCATGTTTGCTTATGACTGCATCGAGTGCCCTGATTACCCTTTCATATACATCCATCGTGCTTTCGCCATTAACAGGACTATGTTTTAGAGGATTAGAGGCCCAGGCATCGAATTCGGACGGATACTGTTGTTTTATTTCATCGAACGTCATACCTTCCCAGACACCAAAATTTCTTTCCCTGAATTCGGGCATGACCAGGGGCTTCAGGCCATGTGGCTCAGCGATAATTTCAGCGCTCTTTACCGCCCTGTTAAGGTCAGAGCAGTATACTGCCGACAGTTTTGTCTCTCCATGACCGGAGTTCTGAGAAAACGCTGTGTGGACAGCATTCAGATAACTTTTGCGCATGGACATTTCCGAGAGTTGCAGTTTCGCAGCAATGAATGCCGACACTTTTCTTATCTGGGCAAGACCCTCCTCAGACATGGGGACATCTATGCTCCCCTTGTAGCGTCTGGTCTCGCTCCCTATGGTTTCCCCGTGACGTATCAGGTACAGTGTTGTGACCATACAGGTATTGCCGCCAATAAAATTATTTCTGCAATCTCACTGAGGGCGCCGAGATGATCTCCGGTGAGCCCCCCGAACTTCCCCGCAGTAAACCCTATGGTTATGAGGGCAAGCAGGCAGAGCAGTATACAAAGCACTGCAAACAGCCCCATGGTACGCATAACGTAAACCGGATAATGATACGGTCCGGCAACCGCCATATACAGCACGAACAGGATCAGTGAAGAGATAATCACCTGCTTTATCCGCACCCTGTTGATAAATATCTGCCCGAGACCGTCTTTGCGCGCTGGGCGGCCCTGAAACATGGCAATGACTGTCACCCATTTCGAGAAGACCGGAACAATGAAAAGAAATGAGAGCGCTGCCGGCAGCGTAAGTATATGCAAAAAATTATTAAGCAGCACGAATTTCAAGAGCACTGCCATGACCAATGCTATTGCTCCAACAGCGCCTATTGAACTGTCCTTCATGACAGAAAGCCGTTTTTCCATGTCGCGTTCCCTATCTCCGGTTGACTTGACTGCAAGCGCATCAAAGGTATCTATCAGCCCATCCAGATCAAAACCGCCGTTGGACAGAAGTAAAACAAGTATTACAAAAACACTGACCATCTCCACGGGGAATATCTTTATTGCTGAAAAGGCGGCCAGCGCAATAAGAAGGCCCTGCAGCGCGCCTGCTAAGGGGAAGAAGGAAGCGGAATGAGCTAACTCCTCTGCAGAGCAGGCGCCTTTTACCGGCACCGGTATGATGGTAAGGAATTGAATCGCAATCAGCATCTGTTTCATAAGGTAATATATATAACGGTCTTGTAAAAAGCTCCAGAGGCAAGGCGTGCAAATCCTGAGGAACGAGGCGTACCGTTGAGTACGTCGCACGGGGTCCCCAAAAGCCGAAGTCTTTTGGGGTGCGAGTGACGAAGGATGCAGCACAACACAGCATATGGACTTTTTACAAGACCGTATTCCATTTAATTGATTATCTCGTCTGACACGCCAGCCTCGCCGAATGTCGCCATTTCTCTGTATACCTTGAGTCCCGCCTCGATCATGAGCATGGCGAGCGCAGCCCCGGTACCTTCACCGAGCCTGAGATTCAGGTCGAGAATGGGCTGCAGTCCCATCTTGTCGAGCATTGCCTTATGGCCTATTTCGACCGAGTTATGGGCAGCGAACAGGTAGTCCTTGATCTTTGGTTCAATGGTATAGGCGATAAGGGCGCCTGCTGTCGAGATCAGCCCGTCAATTACTACAGGGACCCTGTTCGCCGCCGCACCCAGTACCAGCCCGGCTATGCCCCCGATCTCAGCTCCGCCGATTTTTGAGAGCACGTCAAGAGCGTCTTTAGGATCAGGCGCATTTAGCTTTATGCCTTTCTCAATTGTTTTTATCTTTTGCTTGAGCGAATCATTGCTTATGCCGGTGCCTTTGCCGGTGACTGCAGCAACCGGTCTGCCTGTGAGGACCGCTGCAATAGCGCTCGATGGAGTGGTATTGCCTATGCCCATGTCCCCGGTGCCGAATAATTTATACCCCTTCTTCGCGTATCCCTCAGCAAGAGTAATGCCGGTTTCGATGCATCGCAAGGCCTCTTCTTTTGTCATGGCAGGGCCTTTGGCCAAATTTCTTGTTCCTCTTACAACTTTCATTTGCATCAATCCCTCAAGAGCTCCAAAATCATAGTCAACACCGATATCTACAACCACTACTTCCGCTCCTGCATGACGCGCAAGCACATTTATGCCTGCGCCGCCCCTGAGGAAGTTAAGCACCATCTGCGGCGTGACCTCTTTAGGATAGGCAGATACTCCTTCCTCGGTGACGCCGTGGTCCCCTGCAAAAGTGAAAATCACTTTCTTGTCCAGCATGGGGGTTTTGTTCCCGGTGATGCCCACAAGCCTTCGTGCAAACTCTTCCAGCCTGCCGAGGCTGCCCGGCGGTTTTGTGAGATTGTCGAGGCGCTTCTGCGCAATACTGTACAGTTTGTCATTGATCTCTGCAATGGCGTTAACAGTACTGGTCAGCACATCCATAAGCTTCCTCCTCAAAAGGCAAGTAAAAAGTCAGAAGTAAAAAGTTAAAAGTAAAGGCTAAACAAAAAAAGCTTACTACTCACTTTTTACTTCTTACTTTTAACTTTTCACTTTATTTTTATCGGCAATCCTGCTGCGAGAAAATAAACTTCATCAGCAGTAGCGGCAATTTGCTGGTTCAACATGCCGGCAATATCTCTGAACTCCCGGGCCATTCTGTTATCAGGGACGATTCCAAGCCCTACCTCGTTTGAAACTATAAACACCGATGAGCGGCATGAGGAAAGGGCATCAATGAGCGCCCGCGCTTTCCCTTCAACATCATCATTGCCAAGCATAAGGTTGGTAATCCAGAGTGTAAGACAATCAATGAGGAGCACATCATACGTTTCCTGAATTCTTGCAATCAAATCTCCGAGGTGTACAGGCTCCTCGAACAAATGCCATTCAGTGGAACGCTCTGCCTTATGACGGGCAATCCTTTGCTCCATTTCCGCATCCAGCGCCAGCGCTGTTGCAATATATGCCTTGGTTCCCGGATTGCCGGATGCTGCTTCAAGGGCAAAACGGCTTTTACCGCTCCTGGCCCCTCCGAGTATGAAAAATATCTTCCCTTTGACATTCCCCATTTAATGCTTGTCTGACCCTTTCATGTCGCCGGTAAACATATCTTTAAGTATATCATTCGCACAAAATTTTCCACACATGGTGCACGAGTGCTCACTGCCGTTGCCCCTCTTGTTCTTTATTTCCCTTGCCCGTTCCGAATCAATGCATAAAGAGAACTGG